>CAMYLL010000057.1 GCA_947259235.1 uncultured Pseudodesulfovibrio sp.
TCGTTTTATCCCATGACTCCGTCCACCACGGTTGCCACCACCCTGATCACCAAGGGGCGGGCTCTGGGCCTGGAATACGAGCAGGTGGAGGATGAGATAGCGGCCATCAACATGGCTATCGGCGCGTCATACGCCGGGGCTCGTGCCATGGTCACCACCTCGGGCGGCGGGTTCGCCCTGATGGTCGAGGGCATCAGCCTGGCCGGTGTTTCAGAAACGCCCATGGTGGCCGTGGTGGTCCAGCGGCCCGGCCCGGCCACCGGCATGGCCACCCGGACGGAACAGGCGGACCTCAATCTCGTTCTCTACGCCGGACACGGCGAGTTTCCCAGGGCCGTATTCGCACCGGGTACGGTGGAAGAGTGCTTTTACCTGACCCATCACGCCTTTGATCTGGCGGAACAGTACCAGACGCCGATGTTCGTGCTCTCCGACCAGTTCCTGGCCGACTCATACCGGTCCGTGGCCGCCTTCGACGTGGACGGCCTGCCGGAAATAGCCAAGCCGCTCCGCGAGGCGCCTGAGCCGTATAAGCGCTACGAACTGACCGAGGACGGGGTCTCGCCGCGCGTGGTGCCGGGGTTCAGCCGGACCTTGGTCAGGGCGGATTCCCACGAGCACGACGAGTTCTGCCGAATCACCGAGGTCGGGGGGAACCGCGTCCGCCAGAACACCAAGCGCCTCGACAAGGCCTGTGGCCTAATGCAGGACGTCATCGGTCCGGACTACTACGGCGAGGAGGAGGCGGACCTGCTGCTCATGTGCTGGGGGTCGTCTCTTGGCGCGTGCCTGGGGGCGGCCGAACAGTTGCAGGACAAGAAAGTGGCCGTGCTTCATTTTACCCAGGTCTATCCGCTGCGCGACGAGCAGTTCATGGACTATCTGGAATCGGCAGAGCAGGTGGTGGCCGTGGAAGGCAACGCCACCGGACAGTTCGCACGCCTCGTGGCCAAGGAGACCGGCTACAAGGTGGGCAGCTCGATCCTGCGGTTCGACGGACGCCCCATGAACTCCGAGTTCGTCCTCAAGGGACTTGAAAGCATCATCTAGCCAAGGAGCAGACATATGACCTCCATCGAACAATACGGCGATTTTGAAACCTCCTGGTGTCCCGGCTGCGGCAACTTCAACCTTCTCGAATCATTGAAAACGGCTCTGACACAGCTTGATCTGGCGCCGCATCAGGTCATGGTGTCTTCCGGTATCGGCCAGGCGGCCAAGGCGCCGCACTACATGAACTGCCACATGTTCAACGGGCTGCACGGCCGCTCCCTGCCCGTGGCCCAGGGCATGAAGATGGCCAACCCGGACATGACCGTCATCTGCGAATCGGGCGACGGCTGCGTGTATGGCGAGGGAGGCAACCACTTCCTGGCCGCCATCCGGCGCAACATGGACATCACGCTCCTGGTGCACGACAATCAGATATATGGACTGACCAAGGGGCAGGCCAGCCCCACGACCCAGCGCGGCCAGGTGACCAAGACCCAACCCGACGGCGCGGCTTCCGAGGCGTTCAACCCGGTGGCCGTGGCCGTGGCCATGAAGGCGGGCTTCGTGGCCCGCGCCTTCACCGGCGAGCAGGAGCACCTGACGCGAACCATCGTCCAGGCCGTGGAGCACAAGGGATTTTCCCTGGTTGATATCCTTCAGCCGTGTGTTTCCTTCAACAAGGTCAACACCTTCGGCTGGTACAAGGAGCGGTGCTACGACCTTGAGGATCACGACCCCACGGACTGGGCCAAGGCCATGGTCAAGGCCGAGGAATTCGGCGAGGCGATTCCCATCGGCGTGCTCTATAGGAACGACCGCCCGGTCTTCAAGACCCGGCAGCCGCTCGCCGACCAGACCTACGCCGCTGCCGACCTCAAGGCGTTGCTCCAGTCCTACGCATAACTGTCGCGAACTCCATTTTCCCGCTGTCCCGGCTTCTTGTCATGCTGCCGGGGCAGCGGGCATTTCCGATACCTCTTTACAAAGCTCGGCTTCTTTGCAAAAGCTCATGCCCACGAGACAACCCCATTTCACGAGGTGAAAATGAGCAACGATTCGGAAAAGATCATCTACTCCATGTACAAGGTGACGAAACGTCACGGACAACGTGAAGTACTCAAGAGCATATCCCTGTCATATTTCTACGGTGCGAAGATCGGCGTGCTCGGCCTTAACGGGTCCGGTAAAAGCTCGCTTCTTAAAATCCTCTCGGGCGTGGACACGAACTTCGAGGGCGAGATACACGTCAAGGACGGGTACACCATCGGCTACCTGGAGCAGGAGCCGCTTGTGGACGAAACGCGCACCGTGCGCGAGGTGGTCGAGGAGGGCGTGGGCGAGGTCATGTCCATCATCCGCGAATACAACGAGATCAACGAAAAATTTGCCGAGCCCATGGAGCCCGATGAGATGGACGCCCTCATCGAGCGGCAGGGCAAGGTGCAGGAGCTGATGGACGCCAAGGGCGCCTGGGACATCGATTCCAAGCTGGACATGGCCATGGACTCCCTGCGCTGTCCGCCCCCGGACACGTTGGTTTCGGTCATCTCCGGCGGCGAGCGGCGCCGTGTGGCCCTGTGCCGCCTGCTGCTCCAGTCCCCGGACATCCTGCTGCTGGACGAACCCACCAACCACCTGGACGCGGACTCCGTGGCCTGGCTTGAAAAATTCCTTTCCCAGTTCCCCGGAACTGTCATCGCCGTAACCCATGACCGCTACTTCCTCGACAACGTGGCGGGCTGGATTCTGGAGCTCGATCGCGGCCGGGGCATTCCCTGGAAGGGCAACTACTCCTCCTGGCTGGAACAGAAGCAGAACCGGCTGCATCAGGAGAGCAGGGCCGAGTCCGAACGGCAAAAGACCCTTGAGCGCGAGCTTGAGTGGATTCGCATGTCGCCCAAGGGCCGCCGGGCCAAGGGCAAGGCGCGCATCAACGCATACGAGTCCATGGTCAGCCACGAGAGCGAGCGGCTGGCGGACGATCTGCAGATCTACATTCCGCCGGGACCGCATCTCGGAAAGCAGGTGGTGGTGGCAGAGCATGTGTCCAAGGCCATGGGCGACAAGCTGCTGGTGGAGGACATGAACTTCATTCTGCCGCCCAACGCAATCGTCGGCATCGTCGGCCCCAACGGCGCGGGTAAATCCACCCTGTTCAAGATGATCACCGGAGAAGAAAAGCCCGACTCGGGAACCATGACCCTTGGCTCCACGGTGACCCTGGCCTGCGCCGACCAGAACCGCGAGTCCCTGATCCCGGGCAAGACCGTCTACGAGATCATCAGCGGCGGGGCGGAGTTCATCAAGCTGGGTGAGCGCGACGTCAACGCCAGGGCCTACTGCTCCCGCTTCAACTTTGCCGGACAGGATCAGCAAAAACCCGTCGAAGTTCTCTCCGGCGGCGAGCGCAACAGAGTCCATCTGGCCCAGATGCTCAAGTCCGGGGCCAACGTGCTCCTGCTTGACGAACCGACCAACGACCTGGACGTGAACACCATGCGCGCCCTGGAAGACGGGCTGGAGAACTTCGCAGGCTGCGTCCTGGTCATCAGCCACGACCGCTGGTTCCTCGACCGCATCGCCACCCACATCATCGCCTTTGAAGGTGACTCTAAGACTGTCTTCCTGGAGGGCAACTACAACGACTACGTACTGGACCGCAAAAAACGGCTCGGCGTGGACGCAGACCAGCCGCACCGCATCAAGTTCCGCAGGCTGACGCGCTAGCCGACCACCCTGATCGAGAATCAAGCCCTCCGTCGATACCGACGGAGGGTTTTTTCATGGCGGGATGAGGTCAGGAGCAGGGGGGCGGCGGTTCGCTTCCCAGCGGCGGACGGCGGTCGATTGCCATGGAATTGCCGGGCTGGGATTTGGCGTATTTTTTTATATGGGCGGCGCGTTCACCAATCTCCATGAGTGAACATTGACCGCAGATCTCTATGACCCCCAGCGAGATGCTGACCAGGGGGTAGTTGCGTTCCTTGCCGTCGCGGCCTTTTGCCTTGATCCATCCCCTGGCCCTGTCCTCGGGGCAGTAGCAGTGCTTGACCAGCCTGCCGAAGCAGCGGTGGATGGACTTGCATATCTTCTCGATGGATTCCGGGGAGGTGATGAGCACGAAATCGTCCCCGCCGATATGGCAGAGTCTGGCGTTCTGCCCAGCGTGCTTCCTGGTGGCCCAGCTCATGATGTCAGCGGCCAGCTTGATGATCCTGTCGCCGTTCTTGAAGCCGTAGGTGTCGTTATAGACCTTGAAGTGGTCCAGGTCTGCATAGATGATGCTGAAGCGGCGGTTCTGGGCAATGCGGCTCTCAACTTCCTGCTCGATGGCCACGTTGCCGGGCAACCCCGTCAGCGGGTTGGTCCCCTTAGCCATCTCCACCTGAATCTTGGCCATGGCGTTGAGCAGGCTTTGAACGGAAACCACGCCGTAGAGTCGACCTTTTCGAGTGACGATGATCTCGTCATATGCCTTGAGATGTTCCCGTTTCATGGCCTTGCGGGCCGCCTGTTCCACCGGGGTGTCAAACTCGACGGTCAGGGGAGTGGCATCCATGACCGCCTCTATTGGACGACGGTAATAGAGGGCTATGCCGTATTGGGTCGAAAGCTGGCGGTTGAGGTGATATTCCATGACCAGCCCACGCGGAATGTCGTCTTCGACCACAATGATGCTGGAAAATCTGTTGTTCTTCTTGAAGAAATCCTGAGCCTCTGAAACAAGGTAATCGTTTGTGACGGCATGGGGCGGCAGGGCCAGGTCGCCAATGGGCAGGGAGCAGGTTATGGTCTTGCTGGCGATATCGCCAACGGACTGAAGCTCCTGGCATTCACGGGTCAGCTCCGGCTTGGGTGCGGCCGGGCGGGCCAGGAAGTACCCCTGTCCGCAGTGGACGCCGATGTCCTTGAGGCAGACGGCCTGCGCTTTGGTTTCGATGCCTTCTGCGATGATCCGGGAACCGATCTTGTCGGCAAAGGTGACCGTGGTTTCCACCAGGGCCCGTTTGACCGGGTCCTTGTGGATCTTGTCGATAAGTGATTTGTCCAGCTTTATGTATTCTGGTTGCAGCTCCGCGATCATGGTCAGCCCCGCATAGCCCGCCCCGGCGTCGTCCACGGCGATTCGGAATCCCTGGCTGCGGTAATGGTCGAGGGTGCGGTAGAAGAGATCGAACTCCTGCACACTGTGCCGTTCCGTGATCTCGAAGACCACGTTGTCAGGCGACAGCCCGGCTTGCTGCATCAGCTCCAGGGTTTTTCCGGGCGTGAACTCCGGGTCGGCCATGGTCTTGGGGTGGATGTTCAGGAAGAGCTTCTGGCCGTCGCTCAGCTGGCCTGCGTTCCTGATGGCCGACTCCCTGCACAGCCGCTCTAGGGCAAAGAGGCGGCCGAGTTGCTCGGCGGTTTCAAAGAGGATGACCGGCGAGCGGAACGATGACCCCTCGGGCCCGCGAGACAGGGCTTCCCAGCCGAGGATGGAGCCGGACTTGAAATCGAGGATGGGCTGGTAGTGGGTGGTTATCAAGCCCTTGGCGAGAATGTCGTTATATCTGTTCGCGATAGACAGCCCCTGCATATCCAGCGGGGTCCGCAGGATGCGCCGGGCCTCGTTCAAGGCAGTCTCGAAGCACAGGTTGCCGTCATGGCTGAATGCGGATTCAACCGAAGCAAACCCCATACCCAGATCAATGCCCAAACCTGTGTGGTTGAACATGGTGCGCTTGAGCCCGTTTTGTGCCTTGAGCTTGTATTCGTAAGCGATGTCGGCCAGTGCGTTTTTACGTGGTATGACGAAAGCGACCTCGCCCGGACCCACTGAGATGACCTCCATGTCGCCGCAGTCGTTGTTATCGCTCGCGGTGATGGCGAGCGCTTCCTTGAGCTCATACTGAAGCTGGTCGATGAAACCCTGGCCGTACATCTCCTTGAGGATGAAGTAATCCTTGATGGCGATGAGGATGAGGGCAAAGCAGCCCTGATGATCCATAGTTCTTTCCGGCTGAACTATTTCTGGTAATCTTAAATTCATTTCAGCCTCTTGGGCGTTTTCAGTCCTGTTTCGCATGAGTCGTGAGAGCAGGGATTCAGTCATCGTATGCCTTCCGTGTTCACGAAGCGTAAGTGGCTGTCGCGCAGGCCGTTTACTTAAGCGGCAACACAAAAGTTCTACTCTTTCAAGAGGATGAGTTGTTACTGGCGGGTTACAATTGATTAAAGGTTTGGTTTCGACATGAAAAAGGGCGGCCGCATGAAGCGGCCGCCCTGAATGAATGCAAAGGATATCAGTAATTAGCGGTAGTAAAGGTTACGCCCGCCAATGGTCAGGAAGGCCTGCTGGAGGTTCTTTCGAACGTCCTTGCGGCTCCAAACGCCCTGGATATGTCCGCGCGAGAGGGCCTTGTAGCAGTTGTGATAGTCCGGGGGGATTTCCACGCCGGTGGTCTCCTTGATCACTCCGGGCCCGGCAAAGCCGAGGCGGGAGGAACGGACTGCATACTGATAGGGCGAACAGCCGAGGAAGGACGCAACGGGACCGGCATAGGAGTTGGTGTCATAGAGAACGACATAGAGTCCGCCTTCCTCGATGTACTTGCGCACGGCCATGGTGCAGCGGGGCATCTGGATGAGGCCGTTGACGCCTTCCTGGATGCGGATGCCCGCTGTGCCGTGGACGTAGGCCAGGAAGGGCTGGTGCTTGGATTGGGCCAGCTCCAGCGCCCTGATGAACTTCTCGCCCTCGGCCGCCCCGACCGAACCGCCTCGGAAGTTGGCGATCAGCGTGGCGCAGGTCAGGCGGATACCTTCGAGACTGGCGTTGAAGGTCATGCAGCTGCTCTTGAGGCCCGTCTTGTCCCTGGCCGCCTCGATGCGCTTCTCAAAATTGGGGAAGCCCGTGGGGTTGCCAGAGGCAATGTCCCTGTTGAACTCGCGCACAGAGCCTTTGTCAAAAACGTTGTGGAGATACCATTGGTATTCCATGGGGAAGTTGTATCCGCAATTGGGACAGACCCCGGCGAAGTCGGTAAAGAGGTCGCGCGCCCATATGTCGAGGCAGCCGCGTTTGTCGGCGTGGGGGCAGGATATCTCCCGGTCCACCTTTGCCTGCGGGCTGACATAGTCGCAACTGTTGTCCACGCAAGCTTCCTGCGGCTCTTTTTGGGAAAGCCCGGTAAGCTCCATCTCCTTCTGCCGGTCGCCGATTGATTTGACGCCGAGCTTCTTGAGCATTGTCCTGTAAGTGGATTCGAGCTTGCCCGTGACCACATGGATTTCGTCCGTGGCTTCCTCAATGATCCGGGCTATCTTCTGCTGGAACGGTTTGACCAGCCCGTAGTGCACGGCCGAGGTCGTTGTGGAGACGAGGCTGCTCCGTGTTGCGTTGAGCTTGTCGAGCAGGGATCGGTTGTCGAGGTAGGCGTGCTGGGCCAGCTTGCGGTATTTCTTGAAGCGGCGCTGGACCAGCCGCTCGCGGGCGTTCTCCGTGAGGGACCAGCGCACGATGATGTCGGCGTGCTTGCGGAAGTGGCGCATTGCAAACCCTCTGACCATGCGCATGCCGCGCACGGACAGAGTGACCTCGTCGGTGGCGCGAACCACCTGTTCGCGCAACTGCTTGTAGAAGTCGAAGTGGTCGGCCCGGACGCCAAGGGGCGGTTCCTGGATGACCTCGTCAATATAGCCGTTTCTCAGGTTGTCCTGAGCCGTGATCTGCTGCGAGATGGCGCAGGACTCGATGAGTTCCACCGGAGCGCGTTCCGAGCCCCGGATGCGCCCTTCGATGGCGGCCGCCCCTTCGGGCGAGATGACAGAGTAGTACCCGTGGGAGAGCATCAGCCGTTTGTCGGCCATGCCGATGGCCTCGGCGCCGCCGGAGCCGCCCTCGGAGAAGATGGCAATGATGGGAACGGGCAGCCCGGCCATTTCGTAGATATTTTCGGCAATCTGCTGGGCCGCGCCGGGAAAGTCCTCGATGGGGTAGGAGCCGGGCGTGTTGACATAGGCGTGGATGGGAATCTGCTCCCTGGCCGCGACTTTCATGTATTTCAGCGCCTTGCTGTTTCCCCAGGGCTTGATGGAGCCGCCGTTGCGGAACTCCTGCCCGTGGCCCTTTTCCTGACCCACGACCATCACCGGCTGGTTGATGATCTTCTTGCCCTTGCGGCGAGTGATATAGGCGCGGGCAATGAGCATGCCGGGATCGATGGAGTGCTCATCCTTGCCGCCGATCTCGTTGTAGTTGTCGTAGACGTTTTCCAGGATGTCCTTGAGACAGGCGCGCTGAGGGTGGCGCACGATGCGCACCTTGTCCATTGCCGTGAGCTGGGCGTCGATGGCGGCCTCCATGGTGGAGAACCGCTTTTCCAGGGACTCCAGCGCGCGCAAGGCGCGATCATCGGCCACGACGTTGTTCTTGTCGGGAAATTCGCTGATTTCCTTGGCAAATGCGTCGAGTTCAGGGCGCGCCTTGTTGCCCAGAACCTCTCGGGTATAGGTCACCCGCTCCATGAGTTCCGTGAGTTTTTTATCTATATTCATAATATATCTGATTAGAATTCAAGCAGGTTTTCGGTTCGATCGACGAGGAAGGAGATGTTCGACTTCATCGGTGAACCGCTGGAATCCGCGCCGTTGAGCTTGAGTTCGGCGAGGAATTCGAGTCCGCGACGCTTGGCTTCGTCCAGATCCTTTCCCCAGATTATGGCCAGGGCCAGGTTGGGATCGTATTCGGTGGGAATCTGATACGGCCGGTCGAGGGGGACATGGGTGTGAAAGGAGCACCAGTCGTGCTTGGGCCAGGATATCTCCTCGATCTTGCCCACCCAGGGGCTGAAGCCCTTTTCCGTATCCTCGGCGATGATGCGGTATTCTATGCTGACGCCGTCAAACGTGAGGTCCGCCTGGGTGTAGCCCAGGGCTTCGCCCAGGCCGATCCTGATCTGCTCGCGGATGAGATCGACGTTCTTGTTGCCCCGGATGGAGGCGATATCGGCCGAGACGCCGTTCTCAACCTGGATGCGGGTGTTGACTTCCATGAGGAAGGGCTTGCCGTCCGGGGTGACGATCCATTCCCAGGTCCCCACGTTATCGTACTTGATCTCGCGGGCGATGGAGAGGGAGTAGCCGGTGATGTCGTCCATGACCTTCTGGGCGTCGAATTCGTAGCGAAGGTTCTCTGGCCGGAAGCCCGGAGCGACTTCGATGCGCTTTTGCAGGCCGGGGCTCTGCACGGAGCAGTTTCTGGTGCCGAAATGGACCGGATTGAGGCCGGTGCGGTCCGATGCGATCTGCACTTCGAGGTGGTTGAAGTTGAAGACCCGCTGCTCGATGAGCACGCCCTCGTCGTTGAACGTTCTCAACGAGTAGTTGCGGATGCGGCGATAGGTCTGCCTGAAGCGGGCCATGTCCTCGACCTCGTCGATGCCCATGCCGCCGCCGCCGGCGGACGCCTTGACCAGCACGACTGGGCGTTTGATGCCCATGTTGGCCTGGAATTCGAAGAGGCTTTCGGCAATGGCCTCGGCCTCCATTTCATCATATATTGCCCTGTCCGAACCAGGAACGGTGGGGACGCCGAGGCTGCGGGCCAAACGCTTGGTGTTGATCTTGTCGCCCAGGTCTCGGATGACCCGCCAGGAAGGACCGATGAAGGACATGGGGCGGTCACGCTCGCTGACGCGCCGTGCAAAGCGGTAGTTCTCGGAAAAGAATCCGTAGCCGGGATGGATGGCGGTCGCCCCGGCCTGATCCGCCACGGAGAGGATGTCTCCGGCGTCGAGGTAGTTGTGGATTCGATAAATGGACTCCAGGCCGCCAAGCCTTTTGGCCTCATCCACATGGCCGGAATATTCATCTTCCTTGGTGTACAATGCGACAAACGGGAGCTCAAGCTCGGTGCATGCCCGCATGATCCTAATGGCGATCTCGCCCCTGTTCGCTATCAATACTTTGTTGCCTTGTATGCTCACGATGAATCTACTTCTCCTGAAATTGCGTTTTGAAGCTGCTTTAAATAGCTGTTCTTGACGGTTCTGGCAAATTCTTTGCCTTTGCAAAATATTCAATTATTAAGGGTGATTGTTTGGAAACAACTGTTTGAATTTATTGTTATGGATTTTTACACGAAAAATGGGTAATCAAACTGTCCGCCCATAATTAAAGGGCTTTTTTGGACATAATTGGAAATACGTTCAAAGCAGACCACAGGGAGTGTTTTCATGGATTACGTAATTGTCGGAAACGGCGTGTCCGCCATCGGGGCCATCGAAGGAATTCGTCTGCACGACACCACCGGAAAGATCCTTGTCGTCAGTGACGAGGAAGTGCCGACCTATGGTCGTCCGCTCATCTCGTATTATCTTTCCGACAAGATCAAGTTCGAGACCCTCCCGTACCGTCCCGAAGAATTTTACAAGAAAAACAACGTGGAAATGAAGCTCGGGTCCCGGGTCCTTTCCGTGGACAGTCAGTCCAAGACCCTGCTTCTGGATAGCGGAGAGACGCTGTCATACGGCAAGCTCCTGCTCGCCACCGGCGGCGCTCCGGTCAAGCCGCAGCTGCCCGGCATCGACGGTCCCGGCGTATACAACTTTACCACCGTGGCTCATGCCGAGGCGCTCAGGGAGCTGGTGGACAAGGTCAAGAAGGTTGTGGTCATCGGCGCAGGCCTCATCGCGCTCAAGGCGGCCGAGGGCTTTGCCGAAAAGGGAGCCGAGGTGACCATTGTCGTGCGCTCCCGGATCATGCGCACCTATTTCGACGAAACCGCAGGCGAGCTTATCGTTAATCACCTGGAGAAAAACGGCATCCACTTCATGCAGGGCACGGGAACGCGGGAGATCGTCCGCTACTCCGACGGCTCGATCAAGGGAGTGGACACTGATCAGGGTATGGTCCCCGCCGACGTGGTCATCGTGGCCGCCGGCGTGCGTCCGAACATGGGACTGGCCGTGCAGGCCGGAATCGTTACGGACAAGGGCATACGAGTGAACGACTACATGGCCACCAGCGAAGCGGGCATCTACGCCGCAGGCGACGTGGCCGAGGCCAAGGACCTGCTCACCGGCGAATATACCGTCCGCCCGATCTGGCCCAATGCATACTCCCAGGGACGCTACGCCGGACTGAACATGGCCGGGGCCAACAAGCCTTACACCGGCGGCATGTCCATGAACTCCATCACGTATTACGGCCTGGCCACCATCTCCGTCGGCGAGACCAATCCCGGCGACGCCAGCGGCTATGAGACCGAAGTGTACCTGGACCGCGAAAAGAGCGTCTACCGCAAGCTCGTCTTCAAGGAGAACGTCCTGGCCGGGTGTATCCTCATTGGAGAAATCGATGGAGCCGGGTT
>CAMYLL010000058.1 GCA_947259235.1 uncultured Pseudodesulfovibrio sp.
AGACTTGATCGCAAGGAATACGCCCAATGCCGTCCAGGGCGACGGATCGCCACCGGCGCTGTCACCGCTTTGCGGCAATCCGGAGACGTACTGCGTCTCCTCCTGCACGATGCGCATATCGTTTTCACAATCGGTAAAGAGGGTTGGCAGGTAGAAGTACCCGTCCTGAAGGGCCGGGTCATCCGGGCGCTTGCCTCCCAGAGCGAGCGTGGCCCCTTCACTTGTGGCGATGCCGATATATTCCTCGACCTTGGCCAGATGCTCGGCCGAGATGAGCGGGCCCATGCGGGTTGTCTCGTCAAAGCCGTTGCCCACGACAATCTTCTCCATCCGCTCACGCAGCGCGTCCACAAAGCGGTCGTGGATGCCTTCCTGAACCATGACGCGCGCCCCGGCGGAGCAGATTTGCCCCGCATGGAAGAACACGCCGTTGAGGGCATAGTCCACGGCGGTGTCGAAGTCGGCATCGTCGAAGATGATGTTCGGATTCTTGCCGCCCAGTTCGAGGGCGACCTTTTTCACATTGCCTGCGGCGGCGCGCATGATGGTCTTGCCGGTGGCTATGCCGCCGGTGAACGAGATGAGGTCGACGTCGTTGTTTTCGGCCAGCTCGGCGCCGACCTCCGGGCCGGGGCCGAGCACCGTGTTGAGCACGCCGGGCGGGAACCCGGCCTCCTCGGCCAGCTCCGTCACCTTGAGGGTTGTTAGCGGTGTGATTTCGCTGGGCTTCATGACGACGGTGCAGCCTGCGGCCAGGGCCGGGGCCAGCTTCCACGAGGCCTGAAGCAGCGGATAGTTCCACGGCGATATCTGGCCGCAGACGCCTACCGGCTCCCGGATGACCATGCTGGTTGAGTCGGGGTTGGGGGATGCTATGACCTCTCCGCCGTCCTTGTCCGCCAGTCCGGCGAAGTAGCGGAAGATGCCCGCGATGTCGTCCATGTCCCACCGGCTTTCCTCCACGGTCTTGCCCGTGTCCAGGCTCTCAAGCCGGGCCAGGTCCTCGTGATCGCGCTCGATGAGGTCGGCCAGCTTGAACAGGAGCCGTGCCCGTTCTGAGGCCGGGGTCTGCGGCCAGCCGCCATGGTCGAAGGCGTGGCGGGCGGCCGCGATGGCCGCCTTGGCGTCCTCGCGCCCGCCCTCGCTCACGGTGGCGACGGTCTGGGCGTCGAAGGGATTGATGACCTGCCGCTCCCTGCCGGAGAGGGCGTCGACCCATTGGCCGTTTATGTACAGTTGATGTTTCATTGTGCGTTGCTCCCGTCGCTATTTCGCGTGCGTGTAATAGGGGACGTCTTCCGGGGCCAGCGGGGTGTTGCCGAGGATGATGTCCGCGGCTTTCTCCGCGATCATCATGACCGGGGCGTAGATGTTGCCGTTAGTCACATAGGGCATGACCGAGGCGTCCACCACGCGCAGCCCTTCCACGCCGTGTACGCGCAGTTGCGGGTCGGTGACCGCCATGTCGTGCGTGCCCATGGCGCAGGTGCAGCTCGGGTGGTAGGCGGACTCGCCCTCGTTGGCCACGAAGTCGAGGATTTCCTCGTCCGTCTGCGCCTGTGCGCCCGGAGCCAGCTCCTTGCCGCGCAGCTCGTCAAAGGCGGGCTGGGTCATGATCTCGCGGGTCTTGCGGATGGCCTCGACCCATTCGCGCTTTTCCTGCTCCGTGGAGAGATAGTTGAACAGGATGCTGGGGTGTGCGTTCGGATCATTGGATTTGATCTTCACATGGCCGCGAACGTCGGTGTTCATGGGGCCCACGTGGACCTGATAGCCATGGCCCTCGTTGGGGGCGGAGCCGTCGTAGCGGATGGCGATGGGCAGGAAGTGGTACTGAAGGTTGGGGTACTCCACCTGATCGTTGCCGCGGATGAAGCCGCCCGCCTCGAAGTGGTTGGTGGCCGCCTCGCCCTTGCCTGCAAAGAGCCATTTCATGCCGATCCACGGCTGGTTGTACCACTTGAGCGCCGGGAACATGGAGACCGGTTTCTTGCAGGCATACTGCACGTACAGCTCCAGGTGGTCCTGCAGGTTTTCGCCCACGCCGGGGAGGTCCTGAACAACGTCGATGCCCAGCGCGGAAAGCTCCTTCCCGTTGCCCACGCCCGAAAGCTGGAGCAGCTGGGGGGAGTTGATGGCTCCGCCGCAGGAGATGATCTCTCCGGCGTAAGCCTTGTGGGTGGTCTTGCCCCGGGTGTATTCCACGCCCACGGCGCGCTTGCCCTCAAAGAGGATGCGCGTGGTCATGGCCTTGCATTTGACCGTCAGGTTGCGGCGGTTCTTCACGGGGTGGACGTAGGCCCGGGCCGCGTTCCAGCGGCGGCCGCGATAGGTGTTGCGGTCGAACTTGCCGAACCCTTCCTGCTGATAGCCGTTGACGTCCTTGGTCACCGGATACCCGGCCTGCTGCACGGCGCTGAAGAAGGCGTCGAAGAGGGGATTGTCGCACTCCGGCTCTGTCAGATACAGGGGGCCGACCGCGCCCTGATACTCGTCCGCTCCGGCTGTACGGCATTCGAACCGCTTGAAATACGGCAGGCAGTGGGCGTAGGACCAATCCTCCAGACCGTCCTCCCTGGACCACTTCTCGTAGTCCATGGCGTTGCCGCGGATGTAGATCATGCCGTTTATGCAGCTCGATCCGCCGAGGACCTTGCCGCGCGGCTGGTAGATGCGCCGGTTGTTCATGTGCGGCTCGGGATCGGATTCATACCACCAGTTGTAGGTCTTGCCTGCCAGCGGATAGGTCAGCGCGGCGGGCATGTGGATGCGAAAGTCGAGTTTGAAATCCGGAAGTCCGGCTTCGAGGACGAGAACCTCGTTCTTGGGATTGGCGCTGAGGCGGTTGGCCAGGACGGAGCCGGCGGAACCGCCGCCGACGATGATGTAATCGTATTGCTTCATGATGCGTTTTCTCTCTTGTGGCTAGTGATTGTCTTCCTGAAGGAAGCCGGTGTTCGGCGCGCTGGCGGGGGCGGCCTTCTCGTCGATGCACTGGCGCAGCAGCACATAGTGGTGTCCGTTATAGGCCAGGGCGCGCATGATTTCGCCATTGGCTATGGCCCTGGCTGTATTGCTCCAGTTGGCGCCTGCCTTTATGCGATACGTCCGGTCTTCGTACAGGGCATAGTCGTGCGAACTGAACCCCATCTGAAGGGCGTGCATCACCCATTCGAAGAGCGGATTGCGTGCCATCCTGGCCAGCTTGATGTTCAACTGCCGGTCCAACTCGCTGGCGTCGATGAGGTCCGGCTCATCCTCCAGAAGCATGGCCTCCAGTCGAAGGGCTTCCTTGAGCAGCTCGTCTTTTTCAGCCTGTTCGGCATGCGCGATGGCGAGCTGGGTGATGGTCCGGTCGAGGGATTCGCGGAACTCGATCACCTTCTCCGGCTCCATCGGGTGCTGCTTGAGGAACAAGGCCAGTGATTCAGAGACATTGCCGACATCAAGCTGCCGAACATAGGCTCCGCCCTTGGCTCCCTTCCTTACCTCAAGAAGTCCCTTCTGCTGCAGAATCTTGATTGCTTCCCGAATGACGCCGCGTCCTGTGCCGAACTGCGATTGCATCTCCCGTTCGCTCGGCAGCCGCCCGCCGGGGGCGAGCCTGCCATTCACGATGGCGGCTTCGACCTGGAGAGCGATTTCCTCGCTCGCACGGCCGGCCTGGACAGGCATGAAAAGGTGCAGAGGTTGTGAGGTTGGCTTCAATGGTATTACCTATTTGGCGTTTTTTTTGGTTTTTCGCGAAAAAACAACGTAAACTCACGCTTTGGTCGTACCATTCTAGGCGAATTAATTCGATGTCGTCAAGGAGTGGGGGAAAGTTTGTTAATGACGCATGAATTCAGTCTGTTACGACAACCCATGCCGTCTGGTGCGGCGTTCGACGGCCGTTGTCGCCTCGTCGCGCCCGTCTGTGTCGGGGCCGACGGTGCTGCTTGAAATAATCACTTGATATCGTATGTGATATGGTCTTTATCGCGCTGTCAGGTGAAGGTTGGCGGGCCACGGCATTGTCTGCCGGGTTGTGCGTATGTGTTGCAGTGGGGCGTGTTCTTTTGCCCGTGACGGGGCGCGCTGTCCGGCAACGCAAAAAGGCTGAAAGGCGATGAAACGTCCTTTCAGCCTTTCGGCATGTGTTCTGGCGTGCGTCGGGCAAGGCGGTTTCGCGTCGGGCCGCCTTGCCTGGTCCGCCTATTTCTTCTCGTTCTTCTTGAAGATGATCAACGGGCAGTTCTTGCAGATGTCGGCTCCCGGGAATCCGTCCCCTGGGCGCGTGATGGAGCTGCTCGCCTCCCTGATCCGGTGCATGAGCCGTTCAAAGGTGGCCCGGAACTTTTTCCCGGGGATGACGACGTTGATTTCGCCGCGCTCGGTCTTGCCCGCGTTGTAGCTGCCGGAGCAGGCCGGGAGCATGTTGAACTCCTGCTCGAGAAAGCTGAAGACGTTGCCGCCGCATGCCGAGGAGTTCATGGTGATGCTCGGCCGCAGCGGGTGGGTGTCGGTAGCGGCCATGTAGTCCACTGCCAGGTGATATGCCTGCATGTTGTCGCAGTAGAAGTGAACCGTGTCAGGCTCGAAGAGGCCGTCTATGGAGCCGAGCGGAGCAACGGCAATGCCCAGGAGGCCGACGTCGAGCGTGGGTTTTGACTTGACGAAGCGCTCGGCCTGTTCCAGGTCGCGCGTGTACTTGGCGTGGCCCTTGATCTCGCCCTCGTCCAGCCCTTTCCAGCCGAAGCTGTACTTCGCATTGGCACAACCCAGCCCCTCGACGCCGGAATAGACGATCTGTCCCTTCATTCGCGCACCCAGCTCCCATTGACAAAAGGTCATGGGTTTGAGCGGCGTATGAATCTCCGGCGCGTCATTTTGGAAGGCCTGCAACTCCTTTTCATCATAGAAGAACTTGACCGCCACGGGGTAGTGGTAAAGGCGCAGTTCCTTCATCAGAACGGCTTGCATTTCTTTGTAGGTCAACGGTGTTGCCTCCTGAATTGGTTTGTTCATTCCCGCGGTACAAATCGGAGAGTCTAAAGGTTGGTTGATGGCGTTTCATAGGTCTCGGCCGACCCGCGGGAATGAACTCTTGGAATGGATACTCACATTGAGTGTCGCAGATTTAGCAAAGGCCATGCCGTGTCGCCCGGCCGGAGCGTTGCGACTCTCCCGCTTCGATCCCCGGCGCACGGAAATGACCGAATGACTGCCTGTGTTGCCGGATGGTTGCCGCGTTTTGCAATACTTGTGGCGGCCGGTTTGCCTGGGGGTGGGCGTGGTCGCTATTCAGACGATGCCAGAAGAGAAGCAGTGTCCGGGCCGCTTTTCAACGGGATTCAGTGGTTGATCAAACGAAATTCCGTTGTTGCAACGGAAGGCCGTTGCGAGTCGGTGAGGTCGGATAAATATGTTCAGCTATTTCAGCGTGTCGTTCGCAGTTCGTGGCTGGCACAATGATTGCCATGGCACGCTCGGGCGATGAAACGAGAAGGGCATCGCGGTCAGGACGCCCGCCCTTGAACGAAACGCATTGTCAACCACAGCCAGCATGCCCGCCTTCGACACGCTTCCAACCCTGAGCCGTCGAAGGCGGGCCATGCAACCAGCCCACGGCAGGCATGGTCCAGCCGCGCGACCCGGACTTTTCCGTTCCGGCGCGCTCCCGGGCGAACTTGGTGTTGGAGTGGCCCCATGGCCGTGAAGACGACTCGGGCTGTGCGGGACGGTTTTCTTGCCCGGCATCCCTGCCGACCGTGAAAGGACGGACAATCAGCGCGAGCCGCACACCGTACCTCGCACCTCCGCAGGCTATCGCGTTGTTTGTCCGTCCTCCTTCGCGTGCGTTCGCCCCGGAGCTCATTTGGGTTGTGGGGGAGCGTTGTTTACAGTAATTCTAGGGCATGACTGCCGTGAAGACCTTCCATTTCAAAAATGAAAAAATTCAGTCGCTCCTCCTGAAAATGGGGCAGCAAAGGTCAACGCAATCGCTTTTCAAACTGATTGTGGATCACCTTTGCGCGTTCGACGAGGTCGCTCTTGCCCGAATCTGGCTCGTCAGGGAGGGAGACATCTGTTCCTCCTGCCTGCTCGCTGATGAGTGTCAGAGCCGCGAGAAATGCCTGCATCTGGTGGCGAGCCGCGGCCATTCCATCGTGCACGGGGGGGAGGATTGGTCGAGTCTGGACGGGCGGCACAGGCGGTTTCCCATGGGCGCCAGAAAGGTCGGCCACATCGCGGCCACCGGCAAACCTGTGGTGGTGGAATCGGTCCTGGATGACTCCACGTGGATAGCGCATCCCGACTGGGCCAGGACGGAGGGTATCAACGGTTTTGCCGGGTATCCGATGCTTTACCACGGCACAGTGCTCGGCGTTCTGGCCGTTTTCACCAAGACCCACACCACGCAGCCCGCCCTGGATATCCTGGGCATCATCGCCAATCATGCGGCATCGGCCCTGGCCAACGCCATGGCCTTCGAGACGATCCAGGGCCTGACCCGGCAGCTGAAGGAAGAGAACACGTATCTCCGCGAGGAGCTTTACGACGCCATCTCCTACGGCGGGTTCATCGGCCGGAGCAAGGCTCTGCAGCGCGTCATCGGGCAGATCGACCTGGTCGCGGGCACGGACGCCAGCGTGCTCATCCTCGGCGAGTCCGGAACGGGCAAGGAGCTCGTCGCCCGGGAGCTGCACCAGCGGAGCGCACGCAGCAAAAAACCGCTGATCAAGGTCAACTGCGCCTCGATCCCCAAGGAGCTGTTCGCCAGCGAATTCTTCGGCCACGCCAAGGGGGCGTTCACTGGCGCTTTTTCGGACAGGGAGGGCAAGTTCGGGGCCGCCCATCGGGGAACGCTGTTTCTTGACGAGGTGGGCGAGATTCCTCTTGAGCAGCAGGCGCAATTGCTGCGCGTTCTTCAGGAGGGCGAATACGAACGCGTCGGAGAGGAAAAGCTCAGGAAGGTGGACGCCCGCATCATCGTTGCGACCAATCGGGACTTGAAGAAGCAGGTCGAGGACGGCAAATTTCGTGAGGATCTGTATTTTCGCCTCAACGTGTTTCCCATAACCGTTCCTCCCCTGAGGGAGCGGAAGGAAGACGTGCCCCTGCTGGCAAACCATTTCCTCGAGCGCAGCCTGACGAGCATGAATCGCCCGGTCTTCAAGTTCGACCAGGAACAGATCGGCCAGCTCGTGCAATACGACTGGCCCGGCAATGTCCGCGAACTGCAGAACATCGTGGAGCGGTTCGCCATCACGGCCCATTCCGACTCGGCCCGCCTTGAAATCCTGAGCAGCCTCTGCCCCGATGCGGACCGCATGCCGCAGGAAATCTCCCTTGGCGCGGACCGTGCGGTCATCACCGAAGAGGAAATGGTGAAGCTCCAGGTCAGGAACATGGAAACGGCGCTTGCGCTGTGCAGGGGAAGGATCTACGGCCCTGACGGGGCGGCGGCCCTCCTCGGGCTGAAACCCACCACGCTAGCGACGCGCATGAAAAAGCTGAACATTCGGCGCATCCCGGACTGATTGTCAGCTCGCGATCCCGGCGTCGACCAGATGGCCGGGCCGTGCTGTTCACATCGTTTCAGCCTGTGCCCCGCGATTTCGTTCGTCATGAAACTATGATAGAAGTGTGCCGCACAGCGTAGGAAATCACCGCGAGCGGTGTAAAGAGGGCGTGACGCCCAAGGGGTTGCCGTGACCGCTTCCTGTCAATCAGTATCCATTACCGTACCGGCCGACGCCGTGTGGGTTTCCCTGGCCCAGATGGCTGCGGAGAACGGGGCCGGGGTCTTCGGCCTGCCTTCGGCCAAGGCGTTGCGGCTGACCATGGGCGTGGAGGAGCTGCTGCTCTATCTCGCCCAGACTATCCCGGGCCAGGATGTCCGCATCACCATTAGTGGGAGAAGCACCCATGTGGCGGCCGAGTTCGAGTTCGCGTCCGAGGGGATGGACCTTTCAGCCCTGAACATCACGTCCGGCGCGGCCCATGACGAGGACGACATCTTTGTGTCCATGCCGCTGCTGCTCGCGTCCCGGATGACCGACGGCTTCAGCGTCGAGCGGATGGGCGAGCGGACGCGCATAGCTCTGAGGGTGGACCGGGTCTACCAGGAGGTCGACCCCTCTCCGGCCGTTCGGGGCGCGGTCCGGGGCGCGGTTTCCGTGATTCCGGCCCCTGAGGCGGCCGTTATGGTGGATGCCTGCGCCCGTGTGTGCGGGCTCTATCCCGTACATCTGGTCCCTGTCTGGTTCAGGACGCCGGGCAAGGTGGTGAACATGGTCGATTCCGGCGAGATGGGCTTTCTCGCGGCCGTGGACGAATCCGGCGCCACCTGCGGCATGGTCTGCTGGGAGGCGCCGTCTAAGGAGAGCGTGGCCTTCTATGGTCCCTATTCCTTTACCGAATCTCCCGCTGTTTCCAGGCTGCTGGTGGAGGAGCTGGTCAGGACCGTGGGCCGCACTTCCGTCAAGGTCGTGTTCAGTCATATCGCCACCGAGGACCTGTCCGGTCATGGTTTCGAGCCGTTGGCGCGGGTGACGTATTACGCCGCCACCGGGGAGGCTCCCTGCGTGCTGCCCATCTGGTACAGGCACCTGCGCGAGGACTTCGGCGCGTCGGTCTGGGCGCATCCCGATCTGGTCCCCTTTCTGGAGGAGCGTTACGACGAGCTGGTGCTCATGCGCGACATCAGGCCCACCTCCGGCATGGGCGAGCGGGCGAGCGACGCCTCCGTCTTTTCCACCAGGCTGACCAGGGAGCTGAACGAGGCCGTGCTGCGGCCCATGCTCAACGGCATCGACAACGCCGAGAACCTCGCACGCCACCTCGCCGCCCTGCGCAAGGAAGGGTTTCAGAACATATTTTTTCAGGTCGATTTGTCTTCCGGCTGGCAGGCCGCCCTGGGCGGCGATCTCCTGGCCATGGGTTTCACGCCCGCCATGCTGCTTCCGCATGGCGGCCAATCCGATGTGGTGATGTTCCAGTATGTCGAACCTGCCGCTTGACCGACTCGTTCCGAGTCACATCCGCCTCTTTGAGCCCTATTATCCGAGCCTGCCGGACAGGGAGCTCATGCGCCTGTACAGGCTGGACCACCTCCATCGGCTCAACAATAACGAGAACGCGCTGGGACCGCCGCCCGCCGTGAGCGAGATGCTCGAAAAGGTCGAGGCCGGAGTGTTCCCTGTCTATCCCGGCGGGGACAGCCGCGAGCTGCGCCAGGCCCTGGCGGACAAGCACGGCAAGACTCCGGAGCAGTTCCTGGTGGGCAACGGGTCCTGCGAGCTTATCTCCAGCGTGGTCAAGGCGTTCTGCGAGGCCGGAGACAACATCGTCACCGCCGATCAGACTTTTGCCGTGTACGAGTGGGTGGCCGAGTTTTCCGGCCTGGACGCGCGGCTGATACCGCTCAAAGCGTATGCCTTCGACCCCGAGGCCATGCTTGCCGCCGTGGACGGCCGGACCAAGATCATTTTCGTGTGCAATCCGAACAATCCCACAGGCACGTACTGGAGCCGGGACGTGCTGTGCCGCTTTCTCGACAGGGTGGGCGGACAGCAGATCGTCGTGCTGGACGAGGCGTATTTCGAATATGTGGAGCGGGATGACTATCCCGACGGCATGCGGCTCCTTGAGCGGTATCCGAACCTGATCGTGTTCAGGACCTTCTCGAAGATGTACGCCCTGGCGGCGCTACGGGTGGGGATGCTGTGCGCCTCCGAGGAACTGGTGGACATCGTGCGCCGGGCGCATGTGGCCTATTCCGTAAACACGCTGGGGCAGCTTGCCGCCCTGGAGGCCATCCGGGACGACGCGGATTTCGTGGCCCGGACGCGGGCCATGGTCGCCCGGGCCAAGGGGATGCTCTCGGAACTGTTCGCGGACATGGGCTTGGAATCCCTCGCGGGAGAGGGCAACTACGTCATGGTCAAGACGCCCATGTCCGATACACTGCTGCATCGCAAGCTGTTGCGCCAGGGGCTCATGGTGCGGACCATGACCGGATTCCGTTTTCCCAACTGGATCAGAATCAGTCTGGTGCAGGAGCCGGTCATGCGGGAATTTTGCACCGCGTTTCGCCAGTTGCTTGATACGCGCTGAGCGGCCGTCTGCCCTGCTGTCCGTGGCCATGGCATGAAAACTTTTACGCTCGCATCGAGCCTGTATGGGGAAAGCATGATCCGCAGCGCCGGAGTGGAAGAATGACGAATGGAGGCAGGACGCGCGAGCAGTGCCTGGCCTGGCTGCGGGACACGGCACAGTCGGTGGAGCCGGGGCAGGACGTCGACGTGGCCCTGTTCAAGCCCGAGGATGCCGAAGGCGTGGCCCGGCTCTACCACGCCGTCTACGGTGATACCTTTCCCATCGATTACGTCTATGATCCCGCACTCATCCGCGAAGCCAACGCGGGGCCGGACCTGCATCAGGTCGTGGCGCGGACGCCCCGTGGCGACGTGGTGGGCCTTTCCGCCCTGTTCCGGGTCGCGCCGGGAGAGGGCGTGCTCGAGTCCGGGGCCCTGATGATCCTGCCGGAGTACCGGCTGGGCATGCTTCTCTTCCGCCTCATGGACCTGACCCACGAGGTGGCCGCCGAGCTGGGGCTGAACGCCGTCTTCGGGCAGAGCGTGACGGATCACCTGACCACCCAGAAGATCAATCGCCGGTACGGCTATCAGGCCTTTGCCTTCGAGGTCGAGAGCATGCCGCCGCGACCGGGCGAGGCCGGAAGGCGAATCTCCCTGCTCGACGAGTTCGTCATTGCCCACGACAGGCCGCATGCGGTGTATCCGCCCCTGGTTTATGATGAATTCTTGCGGGAGTTGTATGCAAGGACCGGCCTGGAGCGGAGCTTCCTGCCGGGCGCGGAGCCTGAGGGGCAGACCGCGTGCGCCGTGTCGGCCATGCCTGCGGCGTCGTTGGCAAAGACGGCGGTGACGGCGGTCGGCTGTGATTTTGCCGACAGGGTTCGGGGAATGGAAACGGCGCACCCTGGACAACACGCCTATCAACTTCAGTTGCCCCTGTCCCATCCCGCCCTGCCATGGGCCGTGGAACAGGTGCGCGCCCTGGGGTATAGCCTGGGCGGTCTGTTGCCCCTGTGGACGGACCGGGATGTCCTGCTGATGCAGAAAGTGGCGGGTGCGCCGGATTTCGACGCCCCGGCCATCCTGACCGAGCAGGCCAGAGAGCTGGTCGCCTGTGTTCGGGCCGACTGGGAAGGACAGGCCGGGCTGTCAGCGGACGCTACTTCTTATTGATGCAGTTCTCGAAAT
>CAMYLL010000059.1 GCA_947259235.1 uncultured Pseudodesulfovibrio sp.
GGACGCCGCTGTCCGCCACGTCGAGGTCTCGGGCCCGGTCCTCGTTGGTGTCGAGCAGTGCGCGCAGGCCGCCGCTGCCGTCATGGGCCATGATTTGCGGGACCATCTCCCGGCCGATGACCGGAGGGTGGCCGCGCCTGCCCTGAAAGCGGGGATAGAGAATGGAGACGTCGCTCTCATTGAAGGCGCGGATGAGACGGGCGACGGTGCTCGGGCGCACCAGCGGGGTGTCTGCCGGGAGGATGAGGAATCCCTCGACCGAGTCGTCGAGGGCGGCCAGGCCGGTGCGGATCGAGGAGAACATGCCCAGTTTGAAGGATGGGTTGTGGACCGTCTCGGCCCCTGCCTGTTGCGCGGCCTCGGCTACGTCCCCGGCCCGGTTGCCCGTGACCACGACAACGCGCTCGATGCCGTTGGCGCGGAACAGCTCGATGCACAGGGAGAGGGGCGTGCCGTGGCCAAGGGGGAGCAGGGGCTTGAACCGGCCCATGCGCGAGGACATCCCGGCCGCAGGGATTATGGCCGCCAGTCGCTTCATGCGTCGTGTCCCGAGCGGACGGTGATCAGCTCGGCCGCGATGCTGACGGCGATCTCCTCCGGGGTCTGGGCGCCGATGGTCAGGCCGATAGGGCAGTGGCAGCGGTCGATGTCCGTCTGGGTGAAGCCCTCGGCCAGCAGGGCGGCGTAGATGGCGTCGCGCTTCTTGCGGCTGCCTATCATGCCGACGTATCGGGCCGGGGTGCGCAGGGCCCGGGCCAGGACGGTGCGGTCATGCATGTGGCCCCGGGTCAGGATGATGATGAACGCCTCGCCGTCCACCGGCAGGGACTCATAGCAGGCGTCGAACGAGTGCAGAACCCTGACCTCGTCCGCCTCGGGGAAGCGGTCCCTGTTGGCGAAATCCTCCCGGTCGTCGAGGACAACGGTGCGAAAGCCGAGCATGGCCCCCATGCGGGCCGTAAACAGGGAGACGTGGCCTGCCCCGAATATGTAAAGCGACGCGGGCGGGACGCACGGTTCCGCTATGGTCAGCGCGGAGCCGGAGGACTCGAGACGGGGTGCGCCGTCCCGCATGGCCCGAGTGCAGACGGCCGGGGGGGCCGCCTGATCGGTGAACACCTTGTGGCTGACGGCCCGCATGGATTCGCCCTGGCTGAAGCGCGTGCACAGCACCGCCCGTTTCCCCGCTCGGAGCAGGGCATCAAGCTCTTTGCAGGCGGCGGCGCCGGAGCCTGCGGACGTCATGGTTTCAAGGAGCACGGACATGTCGCCGCCGCAGATCATGTCGGAATTGGCCGCCATCTCCTGGGTCAAGTCCACATGGGTGATTCCGGCCGCGCCGTCCCCGGCGTCGAGCATGGCGCGTCCGTCACGGCAGGCCATGGCCTCCATGAGCCCGCCGCCGATGGTCCCGACGATGGAACCGTCCCTGCGGATGATCATCTTTGCGCCGGAGGATCGCGGCGTTGAGCCGGAGCTGGCCACCACGGTTGCCATGACGAGTGTCTCGCCGTTCTCAAGAAGGGTCTGTGCGGAGCGGATGAGGGCTTTCATTCGGTAGTGCTCCCGAGGGGTTGCAAGCGCCGTTTTCCGAGGCCGGGAACGGCTGGCGCGTCGTCGCTTGTCGTTTCTATTACAATGTCGAGCCGGTTGGCCGCGACAGCCTGTTCAATGACCGGAATCGACCGGAGGGCGGACCTGACGCTCTGTTCAAGCGTTTTCGCATCGCCGCACGCCCGGATTTTGAGAGTACGGGGGGCGTGCCATGCGGCGAAGTCCCGGAGTCCGGGCAGGGCGTACAGGGCTTCGCCCAGCTCCGCCAGGGTGAGGGTCCCGGTCCCGATCCGCGCGCCGTCTCCCATGCGCCTGATGAACGGGTCGAGGAGGCGCAGGGGGCTGCCGCAGGGACAGGCCGAGGGCAGGATGCGCCCCATGTCCCCGGTGCGGTAGCGGATGAGGGGCATCCCCCGCCGCAGGGGGGTCGTCACCACCATCTCGCCGAACTCGCCGTCCGGCAGCGGGGCCGCCGTCGCCGGGTCCACTATTTCCAGGTAGACATCGGTCTCCCGCAAATGCATCCCGGAGCCCGGCGCGCACTCCACCGCCCCGCCAAGGCCGGTTTCGATCATGCCCCAATGACGGAAAACCTGGCAACCGAATACCCGCCCCACGTTGCGCACGACGGCGTCCGGGGCCGCGTCCCAGCACAGGAGGACCGACCGTATCCTGCCCCGGGGCAGCCCGCGCGCCTCCCACTCCCGGGCCACCATGTTGACGTGGGCGGCGGGCCCCACCAGGCAGTCCGCCTTTTCCCCGATCATCTGGTCAATGGCGTCCCCGGCCCGCGTCATCTCGCCATGGGGCACGGCGCGCGCCCCGGCCCGAGCCAGGGCCTGCACAAGGAGCTGGCCGACGCCGCCGGGGCGCTGGCCGGGCATGAGCACCAGGGCGGTCTGCCCGTGGCCGATCATGGCGGCCATGCCCCAGCGAAAAAAGTCCACGGTGGCTTCCATGTCGTCCGGGGTGTGGAAGATGCGCTTGGCCGGGCCTGTGGTTCCGGAGCTGTGCAGGGTGACCACCCGGGCGATCTCGTCCCGGGAGACGCACAGGAGCTGCTCCGGGGCGTTGCACACAGCCTCGGCCGTCAGCAGCGGCAGGCGGGAAAAGTCATCTGTGGTGCGGATTGCCGGGGCGTCGACGTCTGCAAGATGCGCTGCGTAGAACGGGCTGGTGTGGCGGGCATGGGCCACGATCTCGCGTAGGCGGGCAAGCTGCCAGCGGCGCACCTGCCCGGAGGAAGGCGCGACGCCGGGCGGCCACTGCATGCGCTCCGTGAGCCAGCAGTCAAGGGGGCGGCTGGTCATGATTTCCCCCGGTAGAGCGTCTCCCCGTTCATTGCGGTCAGGTTGTAGGCGCAGAAGGGGACGAGCCGCCCGTCCGGGGCCACCACATGGATGCAGCATCCCTTGAGCCGCTCCAGGTCCAGGGTCCATGCGTCCTGGAAGGCCATGGCCGAGACGGCCAGGGTGTGCCTGGATGCGCGGGCGATGAAGGCGTCGAGGTCGTCCGGTGCGTCCCCTGCCATGGGGAGGCTTTTCTCCGGTTGCGCCCACTGTCGTTTGACAAAGGCCTTGGCTTTGCACGCGCCGTCTTCGGCAGCCCGGGGCGTGCAGTCGCAGGGCGCGCCTGCGGAGAGTTTGCTCAGCTCACGGTCTTCGGTGACCAGATAGTTGGCGTGGAAGGAGCAATGGGAGTGCTCGCAGCCCGGGGGCATGAAATCATGGGCGGCTACCGCACCGCCTGTCTGGCTCTCCAGCAGCCGCATGAGCTCGGGCAGGGTGATGCGCTGGCTGTCCCCCGGAGCAGCAGGATACCGGCCGAAGTAGCTCACCGGCTGGAAATGGACGCCACGGATGCCGGGCGAGTGGTCGGCGGCCAGCCGCAGGATCGCGCCGAGGTCGTGATCGTTGACGCCCGGGACCACCGTGGGAACCAGCACGACCCCTATGCCCGCCTCGGACAGGGCGGCTATGGCCTTGAGCTTTGCATCGAGCAGGGGGCGGCCCCGCAGGGAGACATGCGCGGCGTCCTCTGTCCCGTCGAATTGCAGAAAGGCGGAGTCGAGCCCGGCCTTGGCCAGCCGTGCGGCGTATCCCTGCTCGGAGCCGATGCGCAGCCCGTTGGTGTTGAGCTGGACAAAAGGGAAGCCCTTGGCTTTTGCCAGACGGATCAGGTGGGGCAGGTCCTGGCGCACGGTGGGCTCGCCGCCCGAGAGCTGGATATTGCACAGGCCCGAGGCGCGGATGACGTGGTCGAGCAGGTGGCCGACCGCCTCGGGTGAGGGGTCCGCAGGCGCGCCTGTTCCAGATGACGCGAAGCAGACGGGACAGCCGAGGTCGCACCGCCATGTCACCTCGAGCACGGCGGTGCAGGTGTGCTGCCGATGCGCCTCGCACAGGCCGCAATCAAGGGGGCATCCCCGGTCCGCCCGGGTGCGCGGCGTCCTGGGTGGGGAGGGAATCTTTGGCCTGGCCCATTGCCCGAAGCCGGGCTCGCCGCGCCAGACCACTGTCCTGAACGCGCCGTGATCCGGACATTCCTTGATCAGATAGGTGTCGTCGCCGACAGTTTCGTGGCTGGCGGGAACAGGCCGCAGGCAGACGGGGCAGACGCTCCTCGGGGTTTTGGTCACGGGAGGGGCCGCCCCTGTGCCGGGTCCAGGCCGTTGTCGGCCAGTATCTGGCGCAACCGGTCATAGGCCCCGGTCACCAGACCGCCGCATTTGGCCGGGTCAGGCTGTGTGTTGTCCTTGCCGAGGATGTCGCCGCAGGCGGTTCCGCCATATTGGGCCGTGGCGTCCGCGAACCAGTCGCGCAGAGCCTCCTGCATCAGCGGCAGCCTGTCGTCGGGCTGTTCCGTGTCCGTGCCTTTCCCGGCATGCAGGGCCAGGAACAGCGAGGCTCCGGTGTACACGCCGCAGGGGCCGGAGCAGTCGCCGCCCCCCTTGCATAGCCCCATGGCAGCCCGCACCATGTCCGGGTTGTCGCGGCCCATCTCGTCGAGGGCCAGCATCACCAGTATCTGGCTGCAGCAATATCCCTTGCCCGCCAGTTCCATCACCGTGAGTCCCGTATCGTTCAGCATGCTTGCGCCTTTTTTTGAGCGATCATGAGATAATAGCCGAGCTGCCGCCGTTCCCGGCATCCGCAATCGCGGGGACCGCCGTCGTCGGCCAGGATCAGCCGGGCCGCCAGTTCCCTGAGCAGGAGCGAATGGTCTTCGAGGAGGACGACGTCGAAACCGCAGGCTTGCACCATGACGCGCGTGGCGGCCAGGGGGATGGCCCGTTGCGCGCAGGAGCCTGCTTCGGGCCGGGCGTCGTCGTTGGCGTGCAAGTCGGAGAGGACCAGAAATCCGTGGGGAAGCAGGACACGGTGCGCCTCTTCCAGCCCGCGCTCCGGGGCGGGCAGCAGCGAGAGCGCACATTCGCAAAAGACCGCGTCAAAGGTTGCGTCTCCAAAGGGCAGGCGCTGTGCGTCGGCCTGAACGATCTGAGCTCCCGGCGCGGCGCGGGTCAATTGGCCTGGAGAAGGCTCCACGCCGTACGCCCGCGCGCCGTAGCGGGAGCGCAGGCGGCTGACCGTTGCGCCCAGCCCGCACCCCACGTCGAGCACCCTGTGGCCCGGGCGCAGCCCGATGCGCACGGCTGCGCGGTCCGTGAGCCGGAACCCGCCGGGACGCAGGGTGTCCCCGGCTGCAGCGCGCAGCACGGGCTGTTCCCAGAGCGGTACGGACTGCGGCACGGCTACTTGTCCTCCAGCAGTTGCTCCACCTGCCGCATCTTGCCCATGGCCAGGGATTCCGGGATGAGCACCATGTTGCACGCGGGGCAGACCGGCAGCTCCACGTTGAACAGGGAGTCCAGGTATTTCAGTTCCACCGGTTTGCGGACGAGCGGTTCGCCGCAGGTTTTGCACTGCCAGCCCGTGACGTCCGCTTCGGGTATTCTGATCATGCTCATGCCTGTCCTCCCATGATGCGCATGCGGTGGCTCCACGTGTTGTGGACCAGATAGCCGCCGTCCGTTTCCTCGAATTCAACCCAGTAGGTGACCACGGTCGGGCGGAACGAGGCGAGGCTGTGGCCTGTCTCGCTGTTATGAAAGCATCGTCCTGTCTCCCGGACCTGGAGGAGCACCTTCTGGATGTCGGTTTTCAGGATGCGCCGCTCTTCCATGGCCCGGGCGGCCTCGTCGGTGAAGCGGACCTCAATGGACTCGTGCGGCAGGGACGCATCGTCCCCGGTTGACCGCCACAGCTCTGTGAGGAGGCGCTCCCTGAGGCGGGCCCTGTTCTCGCGGCGGGCGGAGTAGCCCGGGGACGGCCTCGCTCCTGGGTCGCCCCCGACGGGGAACAGCAGGTCGTAGAGATGCACGGCCCGTTTGCCCGTCTTGGCGAGCATGTCGCGGCACATGGCGCAATAGGTGACGAAGTCTTCGTCCGCAGCGGCGGCCCTGCGTCTGGCCGCGGCCGTGCCCAGCTCCGGGTTGGCCTCGGCCAGCAGGCCGCCGTAGCCGCAACATTCGGTGGTGGCCCCGGTCAGCTTCGGCTCCACGGTGGGGATGTGCAGCTGGTCGAGCAGGGCGCGGACGTCCTCCAGCAGGGCCGGATTGTGGCGCGCCCCGCAGGGGTCGTTGATGGCCAGGGGGGCGCTTGTGACGGATTCGCCGCCCACCCCCAGCGCCCGCAGAATGGACCAGTGCGAGGATATCTCGGCATCGGGAAGCCGGTCCCGCAGGATGTTGAGGCAGGTGGGACAGGCCACGATGAGCTTGGGCCTGCCCAGCTCCTCCCACTGGCTTCTGAGCAGGGCCACGGATTCGTCCATGAGCGCCTCGCGCCCGGACCACTGCGCCGGAGCACCGCAGCAGCGCAGCATCAGGCCCACGCTGCCGATTCGCTGGCGCAGGTCGGCATAGGCGGCCTCCACCGCGTCGGGCGCGGACGCCGTGAGCTGACAGCCGGGGAAGAACAGGTACTCGCTGGTCTCGGCCCCCGGCGCATGGCGGGCCAGGGCGCTCCTGTCGCCATTGGCAAAGGCCATGTCGCGCAGGGCGAACTCGTGGGCGGACTGGGGCATCGTGCCTTTCCTGACCATGGTGCGGCGCGCCTCCAGGCAGACCTCGGCCATGGAGAAATCCTCGGGGCACAGGGTTTCGCACAGGCCGCACAGCATGCAGGAGTTGATCATGGTGTTCGCCTGCCGGGTTCCCATGACGATGGATTCGTTGTTGTAGACCTGACGCACGTAGATCTTGGGATAGGACTTGTAGTGCTTGAGAAATTCGCAGTTTTTCACGCACTCCATGCATTCGCACTGGAGACATCGCCGGGCCTCCTCATGCGCCTGTTCCTCGCCGTAGCCGGTTCCGGCGGGGATGGCCGGGGCCGGGGCCACGCCCTCCACGTTTGTATACAGCCGGGTGGCGCAGGGGCCTTCCTGCTCGCGGCCGGAGACCATGGAGACGCCCTGGGTGAACCGCTCAATGGAGTTGGCGGCGCGGCGTCCGGCCGCGGCCTGCATCACGGGCGAGGTCTCGCCCGCACGGCTGGCAAAGAGACCGGTGTGCAGGGTTCCCAGGGTGATCTCGTCGGGCTGCCCGAGGTCCGTCAGGGACAGGGGCGCGGCGTCGGAGTCGATGAACACGGCGTCATGCGTCTCAAGGAGGGAGTCGAGGAGCGTGGAGTCGATTGTGACGTCGGTCCTGATCCTCGCGCCCAGCGTCGCAAGGTTTTCCATCTCCCGGAGAAAGGCGTCGCGCGGGAGCTGTGACTCGGGCAGGTCGAGCAGGCTGCCGCCGGGATTCTGGCAGTGAAGGGTGACGTCAAAGCCCCTGCGGGCCATCTCCCATGCGGCGCACAGGCCGGTCATGCCGCCGCCGATGATTGCCACGGCCTTGCCCCGCGAGGGGAGCGGGCGGGGTGGGGCCACGGGCGCGGCATGCTTGGCGCAGAAGCGCTCCAGGGCGCCCATCTCGATGCCGCCGCCCAGGGGGGAGCGGACGCAGGCGTCCCGGCACGGCGCGTCGCACAGGCGGGCGAGCACCCCGGGCAGGGGCATGGTTTTGGCGATGGTTGCCCAGGCCTTGTCCCACCGTTTCTGTCCCAGCAGGGCGCAGACGGTGCGGACATCCACATGCAGGGGGCACGCCGCCGTGCATCGGGGGCTTTCCTCCTGGATGCACTTGCGTTCCCAGTGTCTCAGCTCGGCCTGTTCCATGTCGACCCCGCGTGAAAGAAGGTGAAGACAGCGGCCCATGCGCGAGCACGGACCGCTGTCGGTTGCGGTGTGTTTGTCTTAACCCTTGAGTCCGGCGAGGACCTTTTCGGGCAGTGCGGGCAGCTTCTTGATGCGCACGCCGCAGGCGTTGTAGATGGCGTTGATCACGGCGGCATGGGGGCAGGTGAGCGGGAGCTCGCCCACGCCGGATGCGCCAAAGGGACCGTCGGGCCGCGCGCTCTCGATATACTCCAGCACCATGTCGTCCGGGATCTGCTTGATGTACGGGAAGCCCGCGCCTTTCATGGTGGCGTGCTTCTCGATGTCCTCGTAGTCTTCATACAGGGCCAGGCCGATGGCCTGGGCCAGCCCGCCGTACATCTGGCCGTCCACGACCAGCTTGTTGTTGATCTTGCCGATTTCGGCCACGCAGGTCATCTTTTCCACCGTGGTCTTGCCGGTGGAAAGCTCCACGGCCACCTCGGCCAGGAATGCGCCGTACATGTAGCAGGCAAAGGGGCTGCCCTGTCCGTTGTCGTCACAGGCAGTGGCCGGAGCGGTCCATTTGCCGTTGTAGCGGACGGGGATCTTCTCATCGATCATTTCCTGATAGGTGCGGAAGGAGCCGTCGCTCTTGCGCATGCCGCCCAGGAGCAGCTCGCAGGCGGCCTTGATGCCCTGGCCCACGACGACCTGGGAGCGGCTGCCGCCGGCGGGGCCGCCGTTGGGGCAGTTGCGGGTGTCGTTGAGGACGATCTTGATCTGGTCGGGAGCCAGGCCCAGGGGGCGCAGGGCCTCGTGAGCCGTGCCCAGGGTCCCCATGTCCGCGCCCTGGCCGTGGTCGTGCCAGCAGGTCAGCACGGTGACCGTGCCGTCCTCGTTGAGCTGGGTGTCCACCTCGGCGGTGTCGGGCCCGTCCAGGCCGGAGCCGTAGACGCCCAGGGCGATGCCCACGCCGCGTTTGACCTCGGCGGTGGAGTTGGCCGCCGCGCGTTTTTTTGCTTCGGCGTACTTGGGTCGGAGGGCGTCCAGGATGTCGGGCAGGGAGTAGACTTCCGGGTCCTGCCCGGTGGGAGTCGTGGACCCCTTGCGATAGGCGTTCTTGTAGCGCAGCTCCAGCGGGTCCATGCCGATCTTCTCGGCCATCATGTCCACCAGCACCTCGGAGGCGAACTCCGACTGCGGGGAGCCGTAGCCGCGGAAGGCGGAGCCCCAGGCGTGGTTGGTGGCCACGGTGCGGCCCATGCCGCGGATGTTGGCGATGTCATAGCCCGCGCCGATGAACTGGGCGCCGCGCAGGGTCAGCAGGTCGCCGAACTCGGAGTAGGGGCCGTGGTCCACGGTCCAGTCTGTTTCCATGCCGAGCATCTTGCCGTCGGCGTCGCAGGCCAGGCGCACGTTCATGAAGAACGGGGACCGCTTGCCGGTGTAGGTCTGTTGCTGATGCCAGGAGTAGTTCAGGAACACGGGCTTGCCCGTGGCGAGGCAGGCCGCGCCCACAAGGGCCTCCATGGTGGGAGAGAACTTGTAGCCGAAGGTACCGCCGGCCGGGTTCTGGACCATGATCAGGTTCTCGGGCTCCACGCCGAGGCCCGGGGCGATCATGTACAGGTGCAGGTGCAGGCCGATGGATTTTGAGTGGATGCACAGCTTGCCCTCGTCGTCGAGATAGGCCAGGCCGACGTCCGGCTCGATGGGCATGTGGGGCTGGCGGCCGACGTAGAAGTCGTCCTCCAGCACGTGGGCGGCCGAGGCGAATATGGGCTCGGTGTCCTCGCCCTTGGCGATGCGCTGCTCGAAGTAGACGTTGGGGGTTCCGGGGTGAATCTCTATGGCGTCGTCGCCCATGGCCGCCGGGGCGCTCATGTACTCGGGCAGGCGCTCCAGCTCGACCTTGACCTTGGCGGCCGCGGCCTTGGCGTGCTTGTCCGTGTCGGCGCAGACGATGGCGATGGCGTCGCCGTACTGGAATACCTTCTCGTCGCACAGGATCGGACGGTCCCAGCCGTCGCCCTTGTTGGACGGGAAGGTGATCAGGCCGGTGATGCGGTTCTTGCCCTTGATGTCCTTGTGGGTGACGACCTTCTCGACGCCGGGCATGGCCTCGGCCTCGCTGGTGTCGATGGACAGGATCTTTGCGTGGGAGACCTCGGACTGGACCAGGGCGAGCTTGAGGGTTCCCTGGGGCATCTTGATGCCCAGGTCCGCGCCGTAGTCGAGGGTTCCGGTGACCTTGGCGACGGCCGTGGGCCGGGGGTATTTCGTCCCCCATATGCGGCCGTCCTCGGGAATGGTGAAGGAGAGATCGTCGATGGATTTGTCGCCCCGCAGAACGGCGGCGGCGTCCAAGACGGCATCCACGAGCTGCTTGTAGCCGGTACAGCGGCAGGCATTGCGATATTTCTGGAACCAGTCGCGGATGTCGTCGCGGGTGGGGCTGGGGTTGGAGTCCAGCAGCGCCTTGGTGGAGACGATGAAGCCGGGGGTGCAGAAGCCGCACTGCGCGCCGCCGTGGGCCATCCATGCCACCTGGATGGGGTGCATGTTGTCCGGTGTGCCGATGCCCTCGGTGGTGGTGATGACGGCGTTTTCCTTGACGCGGCTCATCTTCATGGAACAGGAGCGGATCAGCTTGCCGTCCATGATGACGCTGCAGCTGCCGCACTGTCCGGTTCCGCAGCCCACCTTGACGCTGGTCAGCCCCAGATTCTCGCGCAGGACATTGGCGAGGGATTCGTCCTGCTCGCATATCACCGTCCTGGTGACGCCGTTGACGCGGAGTAGTAATTTGATCATTCGAGCGTTCCTCCTTGGTCTGTCTTTGTTTCTGGTGTCGCTGGCTTCGAGGGTGAAGCCGCGTGTCTGAAAACTATTTTCCGAAGGGACAGGTCGGATAGCGGCAGGTCTCGCACCCTGCGCAAAAGCCGCCGTGCCCCATGGCCACGATGTCCTGGCGGGTGATTGTCCGGCCCGCCAGCAGCCGGGGAACCACCAGGTCGAAAATGCTGGCCCGGTAGTACATGACGCAGCCGGGGAGCCCCAGGATGGGCACGCCGTCGAGCATGGCGATCATGAACATGACGCCGGGGAAAGTGGGCGCGCCGTAGGTGACGACCTCGGCCCCGGTGGCCCTGATGGCCGTGGGGGTCTGGTCGTCCGGGTCAACCGACATGCCTCCGGTGACCACGACCATCTCGGCCCCCTCGGCGATGAAGGCGAGGATGGCGTCGCGGGTCATGGCCGGATCGTCGGAGGCGAAACGCTGATCCATGACGGTGGAGCCCAGCCTGTCGAATTTTTCGCGGATGACCGGGCCGAATTTGTCCTTGATGCGGCCGTGGTAGACCTCGCTGCCCGTGGTCACCAGACCCACCTTGTGATGGATGAAGGGGAGGACTCCGACCACGTAGGGATACTCGGCGCAGATGGCCTCCACGCGCCTGATCTTTTCCTCGTCGATGACA
>CAMYLL010000060.1 GCA_947259235.1 uncultured Pseudodesulfovibrio sp.
GACGGCGTGGTCGAGGGCATCGCCGACATCGGCCTCTCCTGCCTCGCCTATTCGCGCGGTCGCTTCCCGGTCATGGCCGCCCTGGACCTGCCCATGGGCTACACCAGCGCGGCCCAGGCCACGGCCACGGCCAACGCCGTCTACGCCAAGTTCACTCCCGAGGAGCTTGCCGACGTCAAGCCCATGTACTTTCACGCCCACGGTCCGGGCCTGCTCTTCACCACGCCCAAGGCCGTCGCCACCCTTGAGGACATGCAGGGGCTGAAGATCCGCTCCACGGGCAACTCGGCCCAGCTGGTCCAGGCCCTGGGCGGAACCCCGGTGGCCCAGTCCATGCCCACCTGCTACCAGTCCCTGCAAAAGGGCGTGGTGGACGGCTCCATGCACCCGGTGGAGTCCAACAAGGGATGGAAGCTGGCCGAGGTGGTCAAGTTCGGCACCGAGTCGTTCCCCGTGGCCTACACCACCACCTTCTTCGTGGTCATGAACAAGGACAAGTGGCAGAGCCTGGACGAGAAGAGCCGCGCGGCCATCGAGGCGATCAACGCCGAATGGGCCGCCAGACACGGCGCGGCCTGGGACCAGGCGGACACGGAAGGCAGGGAGTTCTTCCTGGAAAAGGGCGGCAGCTTCGTCTCACTCGACCCGGCCGAGGCCGAGCGCTGGGTAAAGGCGGCGGAGCCTGTCATCACCGCCTATGAAAAGGACGCTGCGGAGAACAACATCAAGGGTACCGAAATCGTCGAGTTCATCAGGGCGGCCATGGTCGAATCGAAATAAGACGACCATCCGACCCAAGACGCACAACGCCGGGGCCTCGCAAGCGGCCCGGCGATCACATATACGGGGGGGGAAACCCTCCCAGGATCAATGCAACCTCCCGGAGGAGCCCAATGAAAAAAATCATCCTGTCACTGGCGGTCCTGGCCGTGCTCTGCGCGTCCCTTCCCGCCGTGGCCGACGCCGAGCCCGTCAAACTGACCTATTCCAACTTCTTCCCGCCCGCCAACCACCAGTCCGTCCTGGCCGAGCAGTGGTGCCGCGAGGTGGAGAAACGCACGGACGGCAAGGTCGTCATCGACTACTATCCCGGCGGAACCCTGACCAAAGCCAAACAGACATACGACGGCGTGGTCGAGGGGATGTCGGACATCGGGCTTTCCTGCCTCCCCTATTCGCGCGGGCGCTTCCCGGTCATGGCCGCGGTGGACCTTCCCCTTGGCTACAAGACAGCGGCCCAGGCCACGGCCACCGCCAACGCGGTGTACGAACACTTCAAGCCCGAGGAGCTGGCCGACGTCGAGGTCATGTACTTCAACGGGCACGGCCCGGGGCTGCTGTTCACCACCACCAAGCCGGTGCGCACCCTTGAGGACATGCAGGGGCTGAAGATCCGCTCCACGGGCAACTCGGCCCAGCTGGTCCAGGCCCTGGGCGGAACACCGGTGGCCAAACCCATGCCGGAGAACTACCAGCTCCTGCAAAAGGGCGTGGTGGACGGCTCCATGCACCCCATCGAGTCCAACAAGTCCTTCAAGCTCGGCGAGGTCTGCAAATTCGGCACGGATTCCTTCGACGTGGCGTACACCACGGTCTTCTTCATCGTCATGAACAAGGCCAAGTGGGCCTCCATCGACCCCGAGTCCCGGGAGGCCATCCGCCAGATAAACAAGGAATGGACCGCCAAGCACGCCAAGGCGTGGGACGATGCGGACGTCGACGGACGCCAGTATCTCATCGACCAGGGCGGGCAGATCATCGAGCTGACTCCCGAGGAATCGGCCCGCTGGGTCGAGGCGGCCAAGCCGGTCATCGACGGGTATATCGCCGATGCGGACGCACGCGGGCTGAACGGCGCGGCCATCATCGAGTTCACCCGCTCCACCCTGAAATAACACTCAAAGATGGCAGGGCGGGCCACCGCCCGCCCTGCCACAACAACAAGGATTTCTGATTTATGGAAGAAGTGAAGAGAGGCCCGCTGGACAGGCTCGAAGTGAGCATGCGTACCGTGGCCGCCATCTGCCTGTTCGGCATGGCGCTGTTGACCGGGACCGACGTCCTGCTCCGCGGCGTCTACAACACCCCCATCTTCGGCTGCGAGGAGATCGTCTCAATCCTGGGCATCGTCGTGGTCGGCTTCGCCCTGCCCTATGCCCACGAGCAGCGCAGCCACATCGGGGTCGAGATATTCGTCCGCCGCCTGCCCAGAAAGGCCCGGCGCATCGTCAGGCTCGTCACCGACTCCGCCACCCTGGCCCTGGTGCTCACCATAGCCTGGCGCATGGTCCTCTATGCGGGAACCCAGGCCGAATCGGGCGAGGTCTCCATGAACCTCGAACTGCCCGATTACATGATCATCTACGTCCTCGCCTTCGGCTTCCTGGTCTACGCCCTGTGCCTGGTCCGGGACATCATGAAATTCTTCAAGGGAAGCGAGGCATAATATGGACCCGACCATGGCCGGAATCATCGGCATCGTGATCATGGTGTTCCTCTTCATGACCCGGATGCCGGTGGCGTTCGTCATGATGCTCGTGGGCTTCGTGGGCTTCTCCCTGCTCACCTCGTGGAAGGGCGGCCTCAACCTGATGTCGCGCAACGTCTACGACGCCTTCGCTTCCTACGAGCTTTCCACCATCCCCCTGTTCATCCTCATGGGACAGATCGCCTTCAACTGCGGCATCTCCAAGCGGCTGTACAACACGGCCTACCACTTCCTGGGCAACACCCGGGGCGGGCTGGCCATGGCCACGGTCTCCGCCTGCACCGCCTTCGGCGCGGTCTGCGGCTCCAGCCCGGCCACGGCGGCTACCATGTCCACCGTGGGCATCCCGGAGATGAAGCGCTACGGCTACGCCAACTCCCTGGCCGCGGCCTCCGTGGCATCGGGCGGCGGGCTGGGCATGATCATGCCGCCCAGCGTGGTGCTCATCATCTACGGCGTGCTCACGGAGCAGTCCATCGGCGCGCTCTTCGTCTCGGGCATCTTTCCGGCCTTTCTGCTCACTGCGCTGTTCGTCGCGGGCATCGCCATCCAGTGCCGGATAAACCCGAACCTCGGCCCCAAGGGCGACTCCTTCAGCTGGCCCGAGAAGCTCAAGTCCCTGGCCGGGCTCATCGACACCCTGCTCATCTTCGCCCTGGTCATCGGCGGCCTCTTCAGGGGCTGGTTCACGCCCACCGAGGCCGCGTCCATCGGCGTCATCGGCGTGCTCGTCCTGGCCGTCATCAAACGCCAGCTCTCATGGAGCGCCTTCGTCAACTCGCTCTTCGAGACCCTGCGCACCTCGTGCATGGTCCTGGTGCTTATAGCGGGCGCCGTGGTCTTCGGCAAATTCCTGGCCGTCACGCGCATCCCGTTCGATATCGCCAACTGGGTCTCGGCCTTCGACATGCCCGCTTTCGCCATCATGGGGGCCATCATCCTCATATACTTCATCGGCGGCTGCTTCATGGACTCCCTGGCCCTGATCATGCTGACCATCCCGGTCTTCTTTCCGGTGGTCACGAACATGGGCTACGACCCCATCTGGTTCGGCATCATCATCGTCCTGGTCACGGAGATGGGCGTCATCACGCCGCCCGTGGGCATCAACGTCTACGTCGTCTACGGCATGTGCCAGAAGATCGCGCCGGACGTGACCCTGGAGGAGGTCTTCATGGGCATCCTGCCCTTCATGCTCTCCATCATCGTGGGCATCGCCCTGCTCTTCATCTTCCCGCAGATCATCCTCTTCCTGCCCGGGCTCATGTACTGACCGGGGCTGCCGAAGACGGATTCCGGCATAAAACGGCATGCGGCCCTCTGTCCTTTCGGGCAGGGGGCCGCTCTTTGTCCGGGATGGAAAAAGGAGAAACGAACCATTTTGAGAAGCTCCCCTTCTCAGTCGTCCATTGCCTATTCCTGAGACAACAGCCTGCTGATGCTCGCGATGAGGTCGTGCTTCAGGATGGGCTTCATGATGAAATCGCCTATGCCGATGTCGCGCAGGCGGTCATAGGACACCGCGTCGGAGAACCCGGTACACAGGATGATGGGCAGGTCGGCCCTGATCCTGATCATCTCCCTTGCCAGCTCCATGCCGGTCATGTTCGGCATGGTCTGGTCCGTGATGACCAGGTCGAAATCTCCGGCGCGATGGCGAAACGCCTCAAGCGCCTCGATGCTCGACGTACGCGTGACCACCTCGAACCCGCAGGATTCGAGCATTTCGCGGCCGATGTCCGTGAGCGGCTTCTCGTCGTCCACAAAGAGTATGCGGCCCTCGCGGAAGATGAGGTCCGCCGCGGCCTCCGCCACCGGACGCTCGGCCATGGATATCTTGGGCAGGAAGACGTGGAACGCCGCGCCCCTGCCCGGACGGTTCTCCAGCTCCAGATATCCCTCGTGGCGCTTGACGATGCCGTGGACCATGGCCAGCCCCATGCCCGTGCCCTCGCCCTGGGGCTTGGTGGTAAAGAAGGGATCGAAGATGCGCCCCACCACGTCGGGGTCGATGCCCGGCCCGGTGTCGGCCACGCACAGCCTGACGAACCGCTCGGGCCTGCCCAGGTCCAGCGGCGGCAGCACGACGTCGGTCTCGCGGACGTCCGCCAGGGTGACGGTCAGGGTCCCGCCGCTTTCGCGCATGGCGTGGGAGGCGTTGCCGCAGAGATTGAGCATGATCTGATGAATCTGCGTGGGGTCCACCAACACATGGTCCTGGTCGGTCTCGATGCGCGAGAATATCTCCACGTTGGCCGGAACGCTGGAGCGCAGGAGCTTGAGCGCCTCCTTGAGCAGGGGCGTAAGCGTGATGGGGTGGCGCTCCTGCGGTCCCTGACGGGAAAAATTGAGGATCTGGTTGACCAGATCGCGGGCGCGCTTCCCGGCCCGGCTGATCTCACGGACGCGGCGCTCCAGGCCCGAGTCCGGCTCCGCCCCGCTCTCGATGATCTCGGCATAGCCGAGGATGACGCCGAGGATGTTGTTGAAGTCGTGGGCGATGCCTCCGGCCAGCGTGCCCAGCGCCTCCATCTTCTGGGATTGGCGGAGCTGCTCCTCCAGCCGCTTGGGCTCGGAAATGTCGAAGATATAGCCTCGCAGCTCGCGGTGCTCGCCCTCCTCGTCCTGCACGGCGTCGAAGTTGACTATGAGATGCTGCCTGTGGCCGCCCCGCCTGAGCACCACCTCGTGGTTGGTCAGCCGTGCGGCGTCGCCGAGCAGGTCGCGCAGCGGCTCGGCCGCGCCCATCGCGTCCCACAGCTCAAAGATGTTCTCGCCGTGGGCGTCCTGGGGCGAGGCAAAGCCAAAGAGATCGGCAAAGGCGGTGTTGCAGTCGAGGATCAGGCCGTCGCGGTCGGCGGCGAGGTTGCCGGTGATGTCCTTCTCAAAGAGCAGGCGGTACCGCTTCTCGCTGGCCCGCAACTGGCGCAGGACCTCGGCGCGCTTGGAGATATCAAGACGCAGACGGCGGTTGGCCGCGTTGAGCTCCGAGGTACGCGCCTCCACCTTGCTGGCCAGGGTTTCGTTGAGGTCGTAGAGGCGGTTCTCCGCGTCCCACTTGGCGCACAGGGATGTGGCGATCTGCTTGAGCTCCGGCGAGCGGAAGGGCTTCTGGATGTAGAGCAGCTTCTCCGGCGGGACGACGCGCTTGTTGATCTCCTTGAGCGGAACATCCACGCGAGAGGAGAGGAGCACGATCTCCATGTCCGGGTCCAGGCTGCGCAGCCGTTCGGCCAGACGCAATCCGGCCAGGGGCTGGTCAGCCGTGCCCTTGGCGGTAGCGCGCCCCTCCAGGTGCATCTCGATGAGGGCCACGGAAAACGGCGTTTCGGCCTTCATGGCCCGGCCCGCCTCGCGCCACGCCTTGTCTGCAGACAGACAGGGGACCACCTCGAAGACAGGCTTGCCCGCCTCGGCCTCCACCTCCTCGCGGGAAGGGAGCCGGACGTCGTCGCCAAAGAGCGCCTCCAGCTCGGACGGCTCCTCGCTCTCGAAGCACAGGACGTCCCGGTAGAAGGTGAGCATGTCCTCTTCGTGATCCACGGCGAGGATGCGGAAGGTGCGTCTGTTCTCTGCGGCCAAGCGTCTGTCCCCCACGCGCCCCGGGCGCAGGGCGCCGGGACGATTGTTTCTCAGAACATATTGAAATGCTCCGAAAAAGGAAAGGCCCGGTTCAAGCAGACACGCTTCAGCCCCCATGCGTGACACCCCGGTCGGGGCGGACAGCCCGTGTCCCTCCCGCTCCGCCGGGTCCATGCCCGCGGAGTCCGGGGGCTTCCGGGTCACAGGCTCTCGCCCTCCGCCACCGGAATGGCCCGCTCGAAGACAGGGGCCCGGTCCAGGGTCAGGGCGGAGAGCACCTCGGGCCGTGCGCCACAGGCCGCGTCCACCGTGGGATAACTGCCCACCAGCACGCGGTACCAGACGCCCTTCTCGCCGAGGTCGACCCGGTTGATCCAGGTCTCGTACCCCTTGGCTCTCAGCTTGGCGCAATGGGAGAAGGCCCATTCATGATCCCGCCACGAGCTGACGTGCAGTCCATAGGTCTTCGTGAGTATCGAGTCACCCTTGCCCGCTCCGGCGCTGGGCATATGCGATATCTTCTGGATATCGCCCGGAGTTGGCGGGCCTGCGACTGCGGGAGTAGCCGCAGGCCCGCCGGGATTCTGCCCGGCGTCGGGGAAAGACGGCCGGAGCAGGGGGTTCGGGGTGGAACCGTCTGCGTGATGCGCCCCTGCGGACTTCCTGAACCTGACGGCCAGGCGGGCGCGGTTGAGATTGTCTGCGGCCTTGACGTAGTAGCTGGGAGCCAGCTCCACGGCCCGCTCGAAATAGGGCACGGCCAGCTCGGGCTTGTCGTCGGTGAGCAGCACGTAGCCGAGGTTGTTGTTGGCCCGCGACTCGCCCCCGGCGTACTTGAAGGCTTCGAGGGCCTCGTCCAGCCGGTTCATCCGGGCCAGGGCCAGACCGAGGTTGTTGTAGGTGCGGCCGGAAACGGCGCCGTTCTTGAGGGCGCGGCGGAAGGCGTCCACCGCCTGGCCGTACTCCTTGCGGGCGATACAGACCACGCCGAGATTGTTGTATATCTCGGCCGAGTCGTTGCCGTGATGCAGCTCCAGAGCGGTGGTGAAATACTGCGCGGCCAGGTCGTAGTTCCCGGCGCGGTCATTGAGGATGCCCAGGTAGTTGTTGGCCTTCCACAGCAACGGGTTGAGGCGGATGGCCTTCTCCAGATGAAACTCGGCCTCCACATACAGCCCGGCGCGGAAGTAGACCGCGCCCGCGGCCTCGTTGGCGATGGCGTGGTTCTCGTCACGCTTGAGGACTTCGAGGTATTCGGCCAGGGCTTGCTCGTCGAGCCCCTTGAACACCAGCAGGTCGCCCTTCTTGACGCGCACCGCCAGATTGTCGGGATCGAGGTTGATGGCCTGGTTGTAGTGGACAAAGGCCATCTCCGGCTTGTTGCGACGCAGGAAGCCGTCGGCGACCTGCTCGTGCTGGGCCGCGGTCAGGGTGACGGGGCCGTCCTCGCCGTAGGCAAACTCCCTGAAGGACTGATCGGTCTTGGGCGCGATCGCGCATCCGCCGAGCAGGAGCCCGGCCAGCAGCGCCACGGTGATGATGATGTTTCTACCCATGATTATTCTCCTTTGCAGGTGCGCGGTCTCGTCCGTCACATCTTGATGCGGGCGAAAACGTCGATAAACAGGATGACGGCCGGGCCCATGATGGCGACGAACAGGGAGGGCAGGATGAACCCGATGAGCGGCAGCAGGAGCAGGACGGGCAGCTTGGCCGCCTTCTCCTCGGCCCGCTGGGACCGCTTGAGGCGCATGGCGTCGGAGTAGACCCGCAGGGTCCGGCCCACGCTGATGCCGAAAATATCCGCCTGGATCAGCAGCGACGTCAGGCTGTTGAGGTCGTCGATGCCCACCCGCTCGGAAAGCCCGCGCAGGGCGTCGCCGCGACTCTTGCCCGCTCGCAGCTCCAGGGTCAGGAGCTTGAGCTCCGAGCTGATGACCGGGCCGGAGGTGCGCATCTCGTGGCAGACCCGGTCCAGGGCCTGATCCAGCCCCATGCCGGACTCCACGCAGACCACCAGCAGGTCCAGGGCATCGGGCAGCTCGTTGGAGACGGCCAGCCGCCGTGCGGTGATGCGCCGGCGCAGCCACAGCTCCGGCCCGTAGACGCCCACCGTGGCCAGCCCCACCGCCAGGAAGCAGGTCATGGGAACCGTGAGATGGGCAAGGAAGAGAAAGCGCACGCCAAGGAACACGGCAGGCAGACACACGGCCAGGGCAACCTTGGTTCCCATGAACTTGGTGGCCGATCCCGGCGAGCGCAGTCCGGCCTGGATGAGCGCCTTGCGGGTCTTGTTGACCTCGTCCGCGTCGGTCGGCTCGACCCTGGACCCCAGCCGCTCGAAGAACCCGCTCACGGACCGGCGCAGGTCGTCCAGCAGAGGCCGGGATGCGGCGGAGCGGCCGGATGACCCGGACGACACCCGCTCCCTGAGCCGGGCCGCATCGCCCGCGCCGCCCAGATAGCCCACAACCCCCAGCCCGGCCACGAGCACCGAGGCAAAGGCCAGCCCTGCGGCGAGATACGGTATGAGCGTGCTGTCCATGGCGTTTCCCCTGTCCGGTTGAAAGGTTTGCGGCGGTCCCTAGACCTTGATCTGGACCATGCGCCGCATGATCACGATGCCCACCATCATGGAGATCACGGCGCCCCAGGCCATGCTCCGCCCCAGTTCGTTGGTCCACAGCAGGCTGATGTAGCCCGGGTTGATCAGGTAAAGAATACCCGCGATGAAGAACGGCAGGGCCGAGAGCAGCAGGGCGGAGATGCGCCCCTCGGCGGATAGCACGCGGACCTTGCCGAACAGGGCGAACCGTTCGCGCACCAGCCGGGCGATGTTGGAGATGATCTCGGCCAGATTGCCGCCGGTCTCGCGCTGGATGTTGACCGAGACGATGAAGAACTTGAGGTCCTCCACGTCCACGCGGGCCTGGAGGCTGGCCAGGGCGCGGTCCACGTCCATGCCGTAGTTGATCTCGTCCAGGGTCTTGCCGAACTCGCCGCCGATGGGGTCCGCGAACTCGTTGGCCACCATGCGCATCCCGCCGCCAAAGGTATGCCCTGCCTTGAGGGCGCGGCTCATGAGATCGAGCGCCTCGGGCAGTTGGGCCTGGAACCGGGTCATGCGGCTGGCCTTGAGGCGGCGCAGATACCAGACGGGCGTGGAGCCCAGGAGCCATGCCAGGATCAGCCCGACCCACACCCTTTCGGCCAGGACGAGGCCGCCATAGGCCCCGCCCAGGCCGAGGAGCGCGCAGGCAAGGAGGTAGACGCCCGCCGTTCCCTTGGCGTTGGCCTGGGCAATGGTCCGCTTGAGGCTGGAGGCAAGGCGCAGGTCTGTCAGCAAACGGTTGAACCAGGGCACGCCGCTCATGGAAGACTGCTTGAGGACCAGGTCCACGGCGTCGTTCTCGATCTCCTTCATGGCCATCCGGCGCAGACGGCCGCGCACGCGCTGCTGCGCCTCGGCCCGGCCGGAGCGCAGCAGCGAGGCCACGCCGGTTGTCAGCAGAAAGACGATGAACGCGCCGCCCAGGGCGATGAGCAGGGAAACGGACATGGCTACTCCTTTCTCCCGGGCCGGGCAGCGACGTCGAACATGTCGCGGGGGAAGGTGCGCCCCATGCGCTCCAGCTTGGCGGCGAACTTGGGCCGGATGCCCCGGGCCGTGAAGTATCCCTCCACCTTGCCCTCGGCGCTGACGTTGGTCTGCTCGTAGGCGAATATCTCCTGCATGGTGATCATTTCCCCTTCCATGCCGGTGACTTCCTGGATGGAGATGACCTTTCTCGTGCCGTCCACCATGCGGGTGGCCTGGATGATGACGTCGATGGCCGAGGAGATATAGCGCTTCATGGAGATGGGCGAGAGGTTGAGCCCGGCCATGGAGACCATGGTCTCAAGGCGCATGAGGGCGTCGCGGGGGGTATTGGCGTGAACGGTGGTCAGGGAGCCGTCGTGGCCGGTGTTCATGGCCTGGAGCATGTCCAGGGCCTCGGAGGCGCGGACCTCGCCCACGATGATCCGGTCCGGGCGCATGCGCAGGCAGTTCTTGACCAGCTCGCGCTGGCCTATCTCGCCGCGTCCCTCGATGTTGGCCGGGCGGGTCTCCAGGCGCACCACATGGTCCTGCTTGAGCTGCAGCTCCGCCGCGTCCTCGATGGTGACGATTCGCTCGTCCTCGGGAATGTTGCGCGAGAGGCAGTTGAGCAGCGTGGTCTTGCCCGAGCCAGTGCCGCCGGAGATGAGCACGTTGAGCCGCGCCTTGACTATGCCGTCCATGAGCTCGGCCATGGGCTGGGTCAGAGAGTTGAAGCCGATCAGGTCGGCCACCTCGAGCGGGTCCTTGGAAAACTTGCGGATGGAGAGCGACGGGCCGTCGATGGCCAGCGGCGGGATGATGGCGTTGACGCGGGAGCCGTCGAGCAGGCGCGCGTCCACCAGGGGCTGGGATTCGTCGATGCGCCGGCCCACCAGCGAGACGATGCGGTCGCTGATCTTGCGCAGGTGGTTGTCGTCCTTGAACCGCGCCGGGGTCAGCTCCAGCTTGCCGGAGCGCTCCACGTAGACCTGCCTGTAGCCGTTGACCAGGATGTCGTTCACCGTGGGGTCCTTGATGTACGGCTCCAGCGGCCCCAGGCCGATGACCTCGTCCTGGATCTCGGAGAGCATCCGCTTGCGCTCGGCCAGGTTGAGCGGCGCGTTCTGGAACTCCTCCCAGAGCAGCCCCTCGGCCACCTTGGCCACCTCGGCGCGCATGTCGCTCTCGCTCAGGGAGTCGAGCAGGGAGAGGTCGATCATGTCTATGAGCCGGTCATGGATGCGGGTCTTGATGTCGAAGTAATGGTCCGCCAGATCGGGACGCACCGGAGCCTGGCCGCGACGCGGCGAGGACTTGGCCGACCCCGAAGACGCGGAGGACGCGGAAGAGGCGGAGGACGGACCGGGCCGCTGTGGCTTTCTGTTCAACCGTGCTGCCAGACTCATGATGCGGCTCCTGCGAGGTTGGCGGCCGCGCCCTTGCGCCTGCCGAAGAGTGAGCCCAGGGAGAGGGAGAACCGCTTGCCCGCCGTGGCCTGCCTGTGGTCCAGCTCGGCCGCCATGCGCTCGATGACGCGCGACGCCGGGGACTTGGGATAGGAGGCCGTGAGGGGCGCGCCCTGGTTGAGGG
>CAMYLL010000061.1 GCA_947259235.1 uncultured Pseudodesulfovibrio sp.
GCTATCCCCATCATCTCGTTGTACTCAGCGAGTCCAGCTCGCCAAAGAGCAAGGAAAAACCCCTCCTGCTCCCATTTTCGAACGTGGCTATTGCCTTCGCTCCGCAGATCAGGCATTTTAGCGAAACTTAAACCAGTTGTGGAGAGCTAAGATGCCTAAGCCTTACCAAGAAATGGACTTGATCACCTTCCAGAGTCGTTTTGGCTCTGAAGAAGCTTGTCGCAAGCGTCTTTTCGAGTTGCGGTGGCCTGAAGGGTTCCGATGCCCGCAGTGTGGCTGCGAGGAGTCGTATTACCTTGAAAAACGAGCACTTTATCAGTGCACCGAGTGTAAACACCAGACTTCTCTTACCGCTGGAACAATCATGCATCGGACCAGAACCCCTCTTGTGAAATGGTTTTGGGCGATCTACCTGGTCAGTACCGACAAGCGCGGGCTTTCTGCCCTGGACCTGTCCCGGAAGGTCGATATCGGCATGAAATGCGCCTGGACCATGCTCCACAAGATTCGAAAAGCCATGAAGGCCCGTGACGCCAACTACCAGCTCGCGGGACTCATCCAGGTGGATGACGCTTTTTTCAGCGGTGGCGTGAGCAAGGGAGGCGATAAGCGCGGACGCGGAACCAGCAAGGTTCCCGTGCTTGTTCTCGCCGCCACCAGGGATGATGCAATCACTTTTGCCAAGATGGAAGTGCTTGAAAGCGTGGATAAAAGCCACATCAAAGAAGCCCTGAAGCGCCATATCGCCCCAGAGCAAGGCGTCAAGTCCGATGGACTGTCTGCATACAATGTTGCGAAAGAGCTTGGCCATGAGCACTTCCCGGAGGTTGTTTACCCCAGAACAGGAGAACCGAATTATGATGTTCTCAAGTGGGTCAATATCATGGTCTCCAACGCTAAGGCCTTCATTTTAGGGACTTACCACGGGGTCATGAAGAAACACCTGCAACGCTACCTTGATGAGTTCTGCTACCGCTTCAACCGCCGATTCTGGCCGGAACAGCGCTTCGAGAGGTTGCTCTTAGCCTGCGCCAATACTGAAACTGTGACTTATGCTGAGTTAAGGCAATAGCCACGTTCGAATATGTACTCGTACCCGAACTCAAGTTCAAGCTGTTGTAGAATGGCGGCCACGATGGCCGACCGGGTCGAGCTGACGATCAGATTTTCAATGATCTCCCGGGCTATGCGCTCCACCAGTTCCCGACGCTTTGCCTGTCTGGCCACGTCGTCTGACGGTTGCGCGGCGCCCAGCGCCTGCCTGAAGCGTGCAAGACGCTTCGCGTTCGTAAGCTGCTTCCCGTAGGTGCGCAGCATTGTGCGAACATTGGCTGACGATGCTGTCACGCTTTTTTACTCCTTTCCTTGATTGTATGGATCGACTGCCGCAAAAAAAACTTTAGGGGTAATAGTAAAAAAAATCTAGAAAAGCGTCACGCCCTGACTCGGAAAAGATGTGCTGAAATGGAAAAAGGTTGAATGTTTATAAATTTTTAAATACAAATACGGTCATGTTGCGCGCTTTGAAAAAAATACTCGTCGTTACCAGGCCGAACGACACTGCCGCCACCGCCCTCGGGGGCGAGATGGTGGATTTTCTGGCCGGTCTGGGCGTTGTCTCGGCTGTCTGCGAGCATCGTCCCGGTGCGTGCGACGCCTTCGAGGCGGTCCTTGCCCGGCCCGACCTCGTGCTTGTCCTTGGCGGCGACGGCACGTTCATCGGCGTGGCCCGCCGGATGCTCGCCCTGGGCGTCCCTTTTGTGGGCGTCAATCTCGGCCGGGTCGGCTTCCTGACCCAGCTGCACCGGGAGCTATGGAAGCCGTGGCTGCAAAACGCCGTGGACCAGGGCGTTTCCGTGCTGCACCGCATGGTCCTGCGTTATGACATCATGCGGCAGGGCGCGGTTGTCCACTCCGGGCTGGCCGTCAACGACATCGTGGTGGGGCGCGGGGTGCTGGCCCGGCTGGTGCGTTTGAGTTTTGTCTATGACGGCATCGAGGTCGCGAGCTTCCGGGCGGATGGACTCATCGTCTCCACCCCCACCGGGTCTTCGGCCTATGGCGCTTCGGCCGGGGGCGTGCTGGCCCATGCCGATCTATTCGCCTATTGTGTCACGCCGGTGTGCCCGTTCCTGAACAGCTTCAAGCCCATGATACTGCCTGCCTCCGGCGGGTGCATGGTTCGGGTGGACGACGCGGCGGCAGAGGTCACCCTGACCGAGGACGGACAATTTTCCTTTTCCCTTGAGCATGGCGACGAGGTGCGTATCGAACGCAACCCCCAGGCCCTCCTTGTGGCGGACATGGGACCTCGGGCGTATTTTGACAAACTGAAGAGCCACGGGTTCTTGACGGAGAGATGATATGGGATTCAACCGCAACTTCCAGTCCGTTCTGGACATCAAGTATGGTGATGATGCCTCTCTTGACGCACTGCTGCTGCATTTCATGACGGAAAACCACCTGGAGTACACCATCGACCCGGACAAAAACGGGTCCATGGAACAGCTCAAGTTCATGATGGCTCTCGAAGAAGGCGAGTTTTACGCGCCCTGTTCGGACTGGATGTTCCTGATGCTGCTCAAGGAAGGGCTGCCCCGTCTGCTGCTGGACGAGTACATCATCCAGTGGAAGACCTTCATCGGTCTGTCTCGTAACTTCTGCACGGACCGCCAGCTTTCGAGCCGGTTCATTCAACTGGCGCGCCATAAGTTCCGCATGGCCCTGGCGTCGCCCATCGTCATTCCGTCGCGGCTCATGAAGCGTCTGGTGACCATCTTCATGACCCAGAGCGGCATCGACGACCCGTATCGGAACATCCGCAAGGCGCTCAACCGGCGGGCAACAAGAATCGTGCAGAGCGACGTCTTCGACGAGGTGGTCAACAGCTATGTTGATAACGGCGACAAAGGCGAACGCATCGACGTCAAGCGCTACAACCTCGACATGCTTGAGATCGAGCGGCTCATGCGCATCTCCACCCTGAGCGACAACTGGACCCCGGAGTCCTTCAACGAGAGCGCCCTCAAGGACTCCCGCATCACTCAGGAGATCAAGGGGATTTCCGAGAAATTCAAACCCGTCTACAACGCCCTGGACATCGAGCGTGAGGGCGTGAAGCGTATTCTTTACATCCCCAACCGCGCCGGCGGCCTCATCTTCGACCTGCAAGTGATCAAGAGCCTGCTGCGCCTGGGACATCGAGTGGTCATGGCCCTCAAGGAAGGATTCTATTTCGAGCAGCCGACCTTCTGGGACCGCGACCACGATCCGATCCTGGGTCCGGCTTTCAATGGGGCAAAATTCGTCAGCGAGGACCGGCTCTCGAAGAACCAGCTGCTGGATATCATGGCCAAGCACGCTTTTGTGGTCATCTCCGACGGGACGCGGGAGAAGTTCAATCCCTATCGCTGCTCGGTGACCTTTGCCCGCGCCTGGAAGGAGTGCGATCTGGTCCTGGCACGCGGGGCCGATCTGTACAACCGCCTGATTCAGTGCAGCCACAACTACACCCGCGACATCGTCAACTTCTTCCGCGACGAGGGCGGTTCCTTTCATCTCTACTATCGGCCCAAGGCGGAGTGGGTGCGCAAGTTCAGCGAGCGTTACATCAACGAAAAGGCGGAGGAGATCATCACCGAGATGCGCCGGGCCAGGCGGGAGGGCAAGACCGTTATGTTTTACTCCGGCATCATCGGCAGCGTGCCGGGCCAGACCAAGGCGGCCATCGAGGTCATGACCACTTTCGTTGCCCACCTGCGCGAGCAGTTGGACGACGTGTACGTCATCAATCCCGGCGAGCATTTCGAGGAGGGCATGGACGCTGATGACCTCATGTTCATGTGGGAGAAAGTCCAGCGTAGCGGATACATCAACGTCTGGCGTTTTCAGACGCATTTCGATATTGAAAAGAGCTTCGAGCTGATGGGCAGGAAGGTTCCGCCGGTCTGGACCGGCAAGGACTCCACCTATTCCACCGGCTGTACCAAGGAAATGCACATAGCCCTGGACGTGCTCAAGACGTCGCCCGAGTTGCAGATCATCGGCCCCAGCGCGGAGAAGTTCTTCCGTCGTCGGGAATACGGTGTGGGCAAGTTCTGCGATGTGGCCATTGATTCGTGCGGATAAACCGGCGCGCAGCGACAGCTTCAAGAACAAATGAAATCAACATCCGATAAATCGTTTTTCCGGCGATGGGCTGGCATTTTCCCCGCGCTTTTATGCGTGCTGTGCCTTACGGCCTGCATGAAGGGCTCTCCCTTTTTCAGCTCCGAGCCGAGCACGCCGCCCGAGAGCGCGGCCGCAAGCCAATCCGACAACGCAACCCGTGCTGATGGCCCTGGGGTGAGTCTTTGTCAGCCAGGCGTGACCGATTCGCTGACCCTGCGGTCCGTTGGCGAAACGTTGCGGCTGCCCGCCTGTGATCTGTTCTTTCCGCTTTCCGCTTCCGAAGGGGTCGAAAGCTCTGCCCGCATCAATCTGGCCAGCCAGGGGTTGAAATCCTGGACCTGCCTTGAAGGACCGGTGCAGCGCAGCCTCGAATACGCTCTGAACATGCCGCAGGGACGGGCGGCACTGACCCGGCCCGGCCTGTCGCTGACCTGGGCCCAGGTGGTGCATAGCTTGAAGGAGTTCCTCGAACTGCTGCCCCAGTTAGACAAGGACCCTGAACTGCTGGCCCGCCGGTTCGTCTGGTACGGCATGCGCAAGAAGCCGTTGATGACGGGCTACTACACGCCCGAGATTCAGGCCAGCCTGGAGCGTATCCCCGGCTATGACTACCCCATCTACGGCGTCCCGCCGGATCTGCGCTACGGCATGGTTCGGGGCCGCCGGGCCTTCTACCGCGTCGAGCGCGGGCGTGTCAGGCCGTACTATGACCGGGGCGATGTGGATGTCCGGGGCGTGCTCGGCGGGCGCGGGCTGGAGATCGCCTGGGCCAAGGATCCCATCGACGTCTTCTACATGCAGGTGGAGGGGGGAGGGCGACTGCGTCTGCCCGACGGCACTACCCGTAACGTGCTCTACGGAGCCAAGAACGGCTATGGCTTCAAGGGCCTGGGACATATCCTTTACACCAAGGGGCTCCTGCCCTGGGGGCGGCTGTCCAAGAGTGCGGTTCGGGACTATTTTGCCAAGCATCCCGAGCAGATGTTTGAGCTCATGGCGGAAAACCGCAGCTATGTTTTCTTCCGGCTGGAGGATTCACCGGCCGAGGGCGCCATAGGAAAGCCGTTGACGCCGATGGTTTCGCTGGCTACAGACCGTGAACTCCTTCCGCTCGGCAGCCTGCTCGCCTTCGAGGCGGAGATTCCCCGTTCCGAGAACGGCAGGAACGTGGGCAAGCGGAAAGTGGCCGGCATCGGGCTGGCCCAGGACAGCGGCACCGCCATTCGCGGGTCACGGCTCGATTATTACATAGGCGAGGGCAATATGGTGGAGTCCGTTGCCAACAACATCATGACCGAAGCCACCGTGTATCTCCTCATAAGCAAAGAAGCACTCATCAATGGCTGACATCACATACGACATCATCAAGGATACCCTGCGCGATGCGATAGAGCATCAGACCCGTTCCGTCATGGACTGGCACTTCGGCGAGCCCGTGTACGAGACCGACCCGGGCGATCCGGACACGCTGGGCGGCGTGGCCGGCCTGCGCGAGCTGGTGGCCCGTCAGCACTGGACGAATTTCCGTCTCTGGCATGTGGAGGACCGCGCCCGCAGGAAGGACGTGGACGCCGTGGTCATCGCGGACTGCAAATACGCCATCGACAAGCTCAACCAGCAGCGCAACGACCACATAGAGCGGGTGGACATCTGCCTGAACGCCATGCTGGAACCGCTCCTGCCCGAGGGCGCGGCCGAGCGCTATAATACGGAGACCGTAGGCGCGGCCCTGGACAGGCTGTCCATCCAGGCCCTCAAGATCTACCACATGAAGGAGCAGTGCTCCCGCAAGGACGTGGACGCGGCCCATGTGGAGCAGTGCGACGCCAAGGTGGGCGTGCTCATTCGTCAGCACGAGGACCTCAGCACCGCCGTGCTGGAGCTTGTGGACGAGTATGCCGCAGGGACCAAGCGTCCCAAGGTCTATTACCAGTTCAAGATGTATAACGATCCTCGCCTGAACCCGGAACTGTACGGGAAAAAACGCTAGCACCTGCAAGGAGAGCCCGACATGTCCCGGTACGAAACCGTCATCGGCCTGGAGGTCCACGCCCACCTCAACACGCAGACCAAGATATTCTGCTCCTGCTCCACCACCTTTGGCAAGGAGCCCAACGAGAACGTCTGCGCGGTTTGCTCGGGCATGCCCGGCGTGCTGCCCGTGCTCAACGAAAAAGTGCCCGAATACGCCGCCAAGATGGGACTGGCCACAGGGTGCTCCGTGAACCTCAAGTCCGTTTTCGCCCGGAAGAACTACTTCTATCCCGACCTGCCCAAGGGCTATCAGATTTCCCAGTTCGAGCTGCCCATCTGCGAGCACGGCGTGGTGAACATCGAGGTGGGCGGCGAGGTCAAGGCCATCGGCCTGACCCGTATCCATATGGAGGAAGACGCCGGAAAGAACATCCACTCGGCAGCGGAAAACGCCAGCTTCGTGGACCTCAACCGGGCCGGTGTTCCCCTTATCGAGATCGTGTCCGAGCCGGACATGCGTTCCGCCGAGGAGGCTGTCGCCTACCTCAAGGAGCTGCGCTCCATCCTGCTCTACCTCGGCATCTGCGACGGCAACATGGAGGAGGGCAGCTTCCGCTGCGACGCCAACGTCTCCATCCGTCCCGTGGGCCAGGCGGAGTTTGGAACCCGCGCAGAGCTCAAGAATCTCAATTCTTTCAAGCATGTCCAGAAAGCCATCGACTATGAAGTCGCCCGCCAGATAGACCTGGTGGAGGACGGCGAGAACGTGGTGCAGGAAACCCGGCTCTACAACGCGGACAAGGGCACGACCCACTCCATGCGCGGCAAGGAGGAGGCCCACGACTACCGCTATTTCCCGGACCCGGACCTGGTTCCCCTGGTGCTCGACGCGGCCCGGGTGGAGCAGTGGCGGTCCGAGCTGCCCGAGCTGCCCGCCGACAAGCGCGTTCGGTTCATGGAGCAATACGGTCTGGCTGACTACGATGCGGCCCTGCTCACTGCGGAGCTGGCCGTGGCCGACTACTATGAAGCGGCTGCGGCTGCCCATGGCGGCGATGCCAGGAAAATGGCCAACTGGGTGGTGGGCGAGCTGCTGCCCTGGCTGAACGAGAGCGGGACCCCGGTCGGCGACTGCCTGCTGACCCCGGAGAAGATGGCCGGGCTGCTCTCGCTGGTGGACGACGGGACCATCTCCGTGAAGATCGGCAAGGACATCTTCCGCGACCTGTGCGCCTCGGGCGACGATCCGGCCGGATACGTCAAGGCCAAGGGGCTGGCCCAGGTCTCCGACTCCGGCGAGCTGGAAGCCATGGTGGACACGGTCATTGCCGAAAATCCCTCCGAGGTCGAAGCCTACAGGGGCGGCAAGACAAAGCTCATAAGTTTCTTCATGGGCCAGGTCATGCGTCTTTCCAAGGGCCAGGCCAACCCCGGCGTGGTGACCAAGCTTCTTCAAGAGAAGCTTGCATAGGCAGGCCGGGACGATGCAATGATCGGGGCTTCCGGGCTCCGCTTGTCGAGACACTTTCAGGAACCCCGCGCTCCCGTACCGGAAGGCGCGAAACGCCCGAGGAAATCCCATGACAGACCATATTCAGTATTCCCCCGAGAAAGACGTTCTCATCCTGCTCGACCAGCGCTACCTGCCCAACCGCGAGGACTGGTTCGAGTGCAGGACAACGGACGACATCTGCTTCGCCCTTGTGGTCATGGTGGTGCGCGGCGCGCCCGCCATCGGCGTGACGGCGGCCTACGGCTGCTATCTGGCCGGACGCGAGGTCGAGGCCATGGGCGGCGACTGGAAGGCCGGGCTGGAGAAGAAGCTCGACCAGATCGAGAACGCCAGACCCACGGCGGTCAACCTGCGCTGGGCCGTGCGCGAGATGCGTCGGGTGTGGCGCGAGGCGGGCGATGTCTCCCTCGGCGGCCTGCTTGAAATCTGGCTGGCCCGCGCCAAGGAGATTCACGCCGCCGACATCGAGATGTGCGAGCTTATCGGCAAGTTCGGCGGGGCGCTCATGGACGACGGTGATACCATCATGACCCACTGCAATGCGGGAGCCCTTGCCACGGCCGGGTACGGCACGGCTCTGGGCGTGGTTCGCGGGGCTGTGGACCAGGGCAAGAAGGTCTCGGTCATCGCCAACGAGACGCGGCCTTTTCTTCAAGGTGCGCGCCTGACGGCCTATGAGCTGCACAAGGACGGCATTCCGGTCAAGGTGGCTTGCGACAACGCCTGCGCTCTGCTCATGAAGCGCGGGCTGGTGGACAAGGTGGTGGTGGGCGCGGACCGCATCGCGGCCAACGGCGACGCCGTGAACAAGATCGGTACCTTCGGCGTGGCGATCATGGCCCAGCGGTTCGGTATCCCGTTCTACGTGGCCGCTCCGGTCTATACCATTGATCCCGAGACCCCCACGGGCGACGACGTGCCCATCGAGGACCGCGACCCCCGCGAGGTCACTCATATCGGCGATCACCGCATCCCGCCGGAAGGGGTGGAGGTCTACAACCTGGCCTTTGACCCCACGCCCAACGAGCTGATTACCGGCATCGTCACGGAGCGTGGCGTCCTCTATCCGCCCTACGACGAGGCCATCCGCAAACTTTTCGAAACAGAGTAGCCCGCACGGGCATAAGGGACTGCTAGGGGCAGGGGCGCAGTGCGCTCCTGCCCTTTTTTGCGTTGGTCATGCGTGTGTGTCCCGCCCGCCTGGATATCATACGAACACCTATGAACTGCGTCTGATGGAATGAGGTCCATCTATAGCCCGGGTGGTTCATTTGACAAGCCATACATGTTCTGAAATACGTCCAAGAGCATACCACGGCGCTGGGGAGTGCCGGATACCAATGCGAGGAAGGAGTTTTCCTATGCAGATACGAAGCGTCAATACGGTGATCGCCGCAGTCATTTCGCTGGTCATCGCGGCCGCGGTGGGGACAGGCGTGTGGTGGGTCAGCCAGCACACGTACAAGACGGTGATCAAGGAAGAGACGATCGCCATGAACAATGTGGTCAAGCAGAGCATGGCCGCTCTCGACGCTTATACGGAGCAGACGGAAGGCATGGCGCGGATGCTGGCTTCCCAGCAGGTGGTCAAGGACGCCCTGATGGGGCGCAACCTCCTGGGCGCGGACTGGCTCTTCAAGGACCTGCTCGCCACCACGGATGGCTATTGGGCCGCCTTCGCCTTTGACACCAACGGCAAGGTCGTGGCTGGCTACAACGCCAAGGGGAGCAACATGGCCGGGGCCGACCGCAGCTCGCGCGGCTACGTCAAGGCCGTTTTGAGCGGGCAGCATGACAGCTTCCTCTCCAACGACATCCTCATTTCCAAGAGCGGTGGCGGCATCATGATCTTCGCCGCCGCCAGCGCAGTCTATGGCGTGGACGGCAGCATCATCGGCGGCGTCGGCATCTTTCCCAAGTGGGAGTCCTTTACATCCGTATTCATCGATCCCTTCCGCATCGCGGAGAACGGCTACGGGTTCATGCTCGACTCCAAGGGGCGGATCATCGCCCATGCGATCGACAGGGACCTCTACCTCAAGGACCTGAGCGATCTTGATTTTGTGCAGACCGCCTTGAAGGAGAAGAGTGGCAGCGCCACTTATGAGTGGGAGGGACGCAACAAGTTCATGGTCTTCGAGGAGCTGCCCAAGACCGGCTGGATCATGGTCATGAGCGCCTATGAGGACGACATGGCCGCTCCCGCCCTGACCCAACGCAACTCGCTGGCGGCGGGCGGTGTCGTGGCGGCCATCCTGCTTGTGGTCTTGTTGGTATTCACCATCAGGCGGCTCGTTACCCGCCCGGTCCAGGGCTTGCTGGAGTATGCATCGGAGGTGGCGGGAGGCGACCTGGGCGCAGCGCTGCATGGGACCTATCAGTTCGAGTTCAAGGCTCTTTCTGCACAAATAGAGACCATGGTGGCGGAGCTCAAGAGCAAGCTCGGATTCTCCGAAGGCGTGCTCAACGGGCTGACGCTTCCCTGCCTTCTGGTGGGGCCGGACCATCGCTTGCTGTGGGTCAACCGGGAGATGTGCGATCTCATCCAGAAAGAGGGCGAGCCCTCTGAATTCATCGGCATGAAGCCGGGTGATTTCTTCTACGGGGAGCCGGAGCGGGAGACGCTGTCCAGCAGGGCCATCAATGAGCGCGTTCAGCTTTCAAACGAGATCGAGTACGAGGCACATGGCGGCGACCTTAAGCACATTTTGTGCACTTCGACGCCGTTCTTCGACATGGACGGCGTGATGCTCGGCTCCCTGGCCGTCTGGATAGACATGACGGATATTCGCAGACAACAGCGGCTCATCGAGGCGCAGAACCAGCGCATCTCCCGGGCCGTGGACGAGGCCGAGGAAATCTCGCAATACCTTTCCAGCGCGGCCGAGGAACTCTCGGCCCAGATTGACGAAGCGAGCCGCGGTGCCGACGAACAGCGCGCCCGTGTCGAGGAGACCTCGACGGCCATGGAGCAGATGAACTCCACCGTGCTCGAGGTGGCCAAAAGCGCCAGCAACGCCGCCGAGGATGCGGATACGGCAAAGGCCAATGCCCAGCGTGGCGAGCAGATGGTCGGCCAGGTCATAGCGGCCGTGGGCGACGTCCAGAATCAGGCGGACAGCCTCAAGGTCTCCATGGAGGAACTGGGCGTTCAGGCTTCGGGCATCGGCAATATCCTTGAAGTCATCACCGACATCGCTGACCAGACCAACCTGCTGGCCCTCAATGCGGCCATCGAGGCGGCGCGCGCAGGCGATGCAGGGCGTGGCTTCGCCGTCGTGGCCGACGAGGTGCGCAAGCTGGCGGAA
>CAMYLL010000062.1 GCA_947259235.1 uncultured Pseudodesulfovibrio sp.
GCCCGGATACATCGTCTATGCCCTGAGCGCCACGGCGCTGCCCCTGGCCCGCTCGCTGGGAGCGGCTCTTGACGCCCCCATCCACGCCCCGGCGCGGCTGGCCGAGCCGGGCATGCACGGCTTCGACTCCCTGCCGAGTCTGGTGGCCGCGACCTTTCAGAGGCATGAAGGGCATGTGTTCGTGGCCGCGGCGGGCATCGTGGTGCGGGCCATCGCCCCGCATCTGACCTCCAAGGAGCGCGACCCGGCCGTGGTCTGCCTGGACCCCGGCGGCGAGTTTGCCGTGAGCCTGCTCTCGGGCCATCTGGGCGGCGGTAACGCCCTGGCCCGGCGGTGTGCCGCGATCAGCGGCGGGCAGGCCGTCATCACCACGGCCACGGATTGCGCCGGACTGCCCTCCCTGGACATGCTGGCCCGCGAGCGCAATATGGCTATCGGCAACCTGGGGCGGGTCAAGACGGTCAACGCGGCCCTGCTGGAAGGGAAGACGGTCCAGCTCTTCGACCCGGGCGACTATCTGCGCGCCTTGGATTCCGAATATTTCAGGACGGTGGCGGACCAGGGCCTGTGGCGGGAAGGCGAGCCGGGCGTCTGGGTTTCCTGGCGCAGGGACTGCCCGGACGAAGGGGCGCTGCGGCTCTATCCGCGCGTGCTCATGCTCGGGGTGGGGTGTCGACGCGGCGTGGCCGGGAGCGACATCTCGGCCCACATCCGCAACGTTTTTCGGGCCGCGGGCCTCTCTTTCCTGAGCATCGGCGGGCTGGGCAGCATTGAGGCCAAGGCCGACGAGGCAGGGCTGCTGGAGGCGGCCGAGGGACTGGGCGTGGTCCCTGTATTTTTTGCCGCCGGGCAGCTCGACGGGGTGGCCGCGCCCAATCCCTCGGGCACGGTCATGCGCCGCATGGGCGTGGCATCGGTGGCCGAGGCGTCGGCCATCCTGCTGGCCGGGGGCGGCGAGCTGCTGGTGGAAAAAACCAAGACACGAAACGTCACGCTGGCCGTGGCGAGGAGCAAGACATGCTGACAGCCGTGAGCCTGGGGCCGGGCGACGAGAGCCTGCTGACCCCGGCGGCCCGCGAGGCCATTGCCGCCGCCGAGGTGGTGGCCGGGTACAAAGGATATATCGATCTGGTCCCGCCAGCCTTGCTTGAGGGCAAGGAGGTCGTGTCCACGGGCATGATGGGCGAGGTGGAACGGGCCAGGGCGGCCATCGAGTCGGCCCGCCTGGGCAGGCGCACGGTGATGGTTTGCAGCGGAGACGCGGGCATCTACGCCATGGCCGGGCTGCTGCTTGAGATTCTCGACGCCGAGGGGCTGCTGGAATCCGTCCCCTTCGAGGTGGTGCCGGGAGTGGCCGCCTTCAACGCCGTCGCCGCACTGCTGGGCGCGCCGCTGATGCATGACTTCGCGTCCGTCAGCCTGAGCGACCTGCTCACCCCGTGGGAGGTTATCGAAAAGCGGCTCCGGCTGGCTGCCGAGGCGGATTTCGTCATCGCCATCTACAACCCCCGGTCGAAGAAGCGCGACAACCATCTGCGCCGTGCGCTGGACGTCATCGGCGAGAGCCGGACCCCGGAGACGCCGGTGGGCGTCGTGGGCCGGGCCTACAGGCCGGGACAGAGCGTATGCGCCACCACGCTGGGCGCGGTGGATGTGGCCGGTGTGGACATGCAGACAGTCCTCGTGGTGGGCAACTCCGCGACCCGGATCGTGGGCGGCCGTTTGCTCACTCCGCGCGGTTATCATCGCAAGTATAATATCGGCAATAATGTCTAAAGTGTGAAAACCCCCTTGCATGTCATGGGGTTTTTCAGGTAAAAGCAAGCGTCTACGATGGCATCCCCCGCTTGACAGGGGGGGGATACTTATTTATCCCGCACAGTAGAGAGTGTGACGGTTTTTTATCTATGCAACAGGAGGAAGTAGGTTCATGAAAAAATCTCTGATGATTTGCCTGATGGTAGCTGCCCTGGTTTGTGTTTTCGCGCTGCCCGCGGTTATCGCTGGCGCCGCGGCTCCGGACAGCATCACCATGAAGGCCCCCAATGACCAGAAGATGACCAAACCCGCGGTCGTTTTCCCGCACAAGATGCACGCTGACAGCGGTATCGACTGTCTGGTCTGCCACCACAAGGACACGTCCAAGGACGCCATCAAGAGCTGCGTCGCCGAGGGCTGCCACGTTGACGCCAGCAAGGCCGCCAAGAAAGACCCCAAGGGCTTCTATCAGGCTTTCCACAGCAAGGCTTCCGACGCCTCCTGCCTGGCCTGCCACAAGAAGGAAAAGAAGGCCGGCAAGGCCGCTCCCGTTGGTTGCAAGGACTGCCACAAGTAGTCTGACAGGCGAATACAAGGGGAGCTGTCGACGGCAGCTCCCCTTTTTTCAAACTTTCCCTCCCGGAGGTATCCATGACCCCGGCTCCCCCGCCTCCCCCGAAAGACGACACCGTCGACGCAAACGACGTGCTGAACGCCGGGACGCCTGAAAACGCAGGCCTTGATCCTGACTCCCTCGATGCCGATTTCGAGCAGGAGCTTGAGGATCTCTTTTCCGACGACCTCGAAGAGGAGGGGGCCGCCGCCGCTGAAGACGAGGACGATGATCCCATCGTGCTCGACGACTTCATTACGGTGGAGGACGAAGACCACGACCAGACGGACGAGCTTCCCGATATGGACGGGGACGCCCTTGTGGACGATCAGGACGGCGACGACCTGCTCGTGCTCGACGACGTGGCTGACGCCGACGACGACGAGATTATGCTCCTTGGCGACGAGATGGCCGACGACGGGGACGACGGGGACGACGAGATCATGCTCCTTGATGACCTTGCCGAACTTGACGACGACAGCGCCGACGACAGCGATGCTTCGGACGACGTGTCGGCTCTGGTTGCGGACATCGCCGAGGTGGACGAGCCGGAGACCGAACAGGCGGACGACGAGGAGACCATCGAGCTTGGCGACCTGCTGGACGAGGACGGCGACGATCTGGCCGATCTCGACATGCTTTTGACTGAAGCCGATGAAATTGATGGAGCCGATGGCGCTGACGCCGACTCGGACGACGATCTGCTCGTGCTCGAAGACGAGCTGCCTGTGGATTCCGCCGAAGATGCGGCCGCCACGACCGAGGCCGATATCGAAGACGACCTTTCAGACCTCCCCGATATTTCAGACATCGACCTCCCCGACGAGACGGAAGACGATGTTTCCGACGAAATTCCCGACGATATTTCCGGCGGCGTGGACGAGCCGATGACGGAAGCCCCTGCCGAGGCGGAGGAGCAGCCCGCCTCGCCGGACGAGCCTGATGGTGTTGACGAGCCAGACCTGATGGACGTTGCCCTGGCCGAAGATTCCGCTGAGGACATCCCGGTGGACGAGGCCGTGCCCGACGAGGCCATAGACCAGATCATGGATGAGCCCGACACCCCCGAGCTGTCCGATGGGCCAGTCCAGGACGACAGCGGACTGTCCGACCTGGCAGGACTGGGCGAGCTGGAAGACGACATGGAAACCATGGACGACATGGACAGCCTGCTCGACAACGTGGAGGTGGACGTCTCCGATGTGGTCTCCGATGCCGAGGACGACGACGCTGACCTGCCGGACTCGGATTTCTCCGATATAGACATTGATGACGACATGAGCGAGCCGGGAGACATGGGTGACATGCCTGCCGCAGAGGCAATGCCCCCGGACGCCGGAGTGGACGTGTCCGACGATGTGGACATGGACCAGCTTCTGGCCGATGTCCGAGCGGAAGCGCCCGTTGCGAGCGTCGGCGAGCTTCAGGACAAGGTGGCCATGCTCGAGGCCCGCGTGGCCGAGCTGGAGAGCCGCATCCGCGAGGAGATCGCCAGCCTCCTGCCCGCAGAGGCGGCGCGCATCATCCGCGAGGAGATCGCCGCCCTGGCCCGGGATCTGGACGACTGATTACCGACACATGCGGAGTGATATTACTCCGCAGCCAGCCGCGAGGCTTTCGGAAAAAGGTTGAGATTTTTGATATCACAACGGGAATCCCCCCAACCGCAGTTGCGGTCGGGGGGATTTCTGTTGTGCAGGATATCTTCTTCGGGTGAATTGGCGGACCGCCGTGTCGAAAGCCTTCGCCTCCTTGTGGACGACAACGCCTAGACAGTAATGATGCGGGCCAGGGTGAGGCCGTCGAACACCATCTCCACGGCAAGGGATGCCAGCAGCAAGCCCATGATCCGGGAGAGTATGTCCGCGCCCTGCCTGCCCAGCAATCTGCTCACCTGGCCGCTGACCATCATCAGGATCAGGGACAGCAACTGCACCGCGACGAGGATGCCAATAATCGCGCCCTGCATGGCGTAGTTGCTGCCCGCGCGGTCTATCAGGATCACCGTGGTCAATATGGAGGCCGGCCCGGCCATGATCGGCATGGCCAGCGGGAAGACGGCCTGTTCATTCAGGCTCTCGGAGCCGGATTTGACGCCCGGATTGTTGCTCGCCGGATTCATGACCATGCGCAACCCGAACAAGAACAACAGGATGCCTCCAGAAATCTTTAGCGAAAACAGTCGAATACCAACCGCTTGCAATAAATCGTCTCCCCCTATGGCAAAGACCAGGAGAATCCCCAGCGCCACCAGCGTCGCCTTGATGGCCACCCGATAGCGGGTGGATGCATCACTCCCTCCCGACGCCCCGGCAAAGAATACGGCGGTGCTTATGGGATTGAGTGTGACGAAAAGCAGGGCCATGGCTTCGAAAAGTTGTTCATGCATTGTTGGCCTCATGGGGCATGCGTTGCGTGTCTGGTTGTGCCGCGGACGAAGTGTCTTTATCAAATTGCGGACCCAATTGATAGGCCGCTTCTCCGCCGATACCGGGCCTGGCCCACACAGCCACCCGTTGCGCCCCGCGCCGGGATATTTTAGGAGCAGTGCGCGAGGGCGGGGATTTCAGCCCGGCGGGCCGCCTGCACGCGTTTCGCTTGCTTCGGGGCGTGCTTCTGTGTATCTGTTGTTTTTGATAACTATTATTGCACAACATTGCTTGTGAGGTCGCATAGATGGCTATACGGATGGAAGACAAGTCCCTGCGCAAATCGCACAGGATATCGCTGCCTGCCAAGGTCAACGTGGGCGGGGAACTCTACAGTGTTCTGGACTGGTCGCTGGAAGGGTTCCGGGCAGGGATAGATGAAGGCGTGCTGCCCGAGGGATGGAACGGCCAGGTGACCATCATCCTGCCGCTCCAGAGCATGAATGTCTCCTTTGACGCCGTGGCCCGGCTCAGGCGGCAGAAGGCGGATGATGCGGGGTTTTCGTTCGACAATCTGCCCACCCGAAGCAAGGCGCTTCTGTCCACCTACATCAAGGCGAGCATCGAGGGCCAGCTGGACGACATCGAGGGGATGATCGCCCGCGTTGAGGCCTCCGTCACTCCGGTGCGTACGGACAAGCCCCTGACCCTGAGCGAGAGCCGGCAGTTCAAGCGCAGCTTCCTGGGCAGGACCCTGCTCACCCTGTTCCTTATCCTTCTCGCCGCGGCCGTGGTGGGATTCATCGTCTTCAACAACTTTTCCCGCGCCCGGAGCACCCGGGCCGTCATCTCCGGCGGGCTCATAGACACTGCCCCCGAGCTGCCCGGGGTGCTCACCCGCGTGGCCGTGAGGGAAGGCGACACAGTGCGCGCCGGTGATCTGCTCTTTGCCCTGGACGACGGGGAGCTGACCCGCAAGATCGAGGACGTCAAGCACAAGCTCGCCATCAACAAGGAAGAGCTGGAATATCTCTATGTCCTGCTGCAGGAGGAGTCCAAGTCCGTGGGCCTGTACCGCAAGGCCGCCAAGCATGCGGTGGAGCGCCTCACGTCGCAGCTCCAGGGTGTCGAGGCGCGCATCGCAGTGGCCCGGAAGGAGTTCGGGCGGGCCCAGGAGCTGATCAGCATCGGGGCCATCAGCCAGTCCCTGTGGGACGAGCGGCGCAAGGAGATGCTCGATCTCGAATCCCGCAAGGGCGAGGTGTCATCGCAACTGCGTTTGGCCGAGGAGAACGTGAAGAGCGCCAGGGACGGCAAGTATCTGACCGACGGCAGGACGCGCGGCGAGATGCGCGAGCTGGAGGCCAGGGTCAGGATTCAGGAGGCGGTGCTCGACCAGGTGCGGTTCCAGCTCTCCGAGGCCATGGCCGCCCTGGAAAAGACCAATGTCCTCAGCCGGGCGGACGGCGTCGTCTATGCGGCCAAGCGCGACCCCGGGACATACCTGCGGGCGGGCGAGAGCGTCATGACGGTGTTCGTCACCGGCTCGACCCCGTGGGTGCTGGCCCGGTTCACCTTTGAGGAGGCGGAGCGGTTCGCCCCCGGCGCCGAGGCGAGCGTGTATATCCCCGCCCTCAACGCCGTCTGCAAGGGCACGGTCCAGGCCATGGGCCACCATGCCATGGGCGCGGGCGGCGCAGTGTCCCAGGACAAGGAGATCAGCCTGACCGAGATGCCCGTGAAGATCGCGTTGCAGAATCCGCCCAAGGGGCTTTATCCCGGCATGGGCGCGGTGGTCGGCATAGAAACCCCCTGGCTGCGGGCGTTCCGGGCCCTGCTCTAGCCCCATGCATCTGGAGGAATTAAACCATCTGACGCGTCCCGACCCGTTGCGGGCCGCGCTGGCATCACTCCCGGCGACGCTCTTTTACCTCGCCTTTGCCGCGGCCGTCATCGTGGCCCTGCCCGACCGGGCGTGGAACCTCAAGACCCAGGCCCTGGTGGCCATGAGTCTCTTCGGCCTGTGGCGCTACAGTTGGCAGGGGGTTCATCTGGTCAGACACTGGCGCTACCGGCGCACGGTTTTCCCGGCCCTGCGCGCCCGGGCCATGTCTCTTGAGGACAAGTATCCCCGGCGGCTCTATGTCATGGTCCCGTCCTATCGGGAGGAGTTCAAGGTCAGCCAGCTGGTCTTCGCCGCCCTGATCCGCGAGGCGCAGACCGTGCCCAGCCGGGTGCTCATCTATGCCAGCGTGGGCTCGGACGAGGAGGTGGAGTTCATCTCCAAGGTCATCAACGCCACACCCGGCGGCGTGGATGTGGAGGTGGTGTTCATGCACCAGGAGCAGGGCAAGCGGGTGGCCATGGGCCACGCCCTGCGCGCCATTGCACGCGATTTCAACGACCCCCTCTCCTGGCATTCGGATGCGGACAACGACGCTGTCATCTTCTTGGACGGCGACACGCTGGTGGAGCCGGGCATGTTCCGCAAGACGCTGCCCTATTTCCGGGCCAATCCCAAACTGGGCGCGCTGACCACGGACAATCTCGGCGTCTCGCCCGCCGCGTCCGGGCTGTTCAACGACTGGTATACGGTGAAGTTCGCCCAGCGAAACCATCTGTTTCATTCCCACAGCCTGTCCCGGCGCGTGCTCACCGTGACGGGCCGCTTTTCCATCTACCGGGCCAGCGTGGTGGTGAACGAGGAATTCATAGGATTTTTGGAGGCGGATCATCTCGACCACTGGCTCTTCGGCCGGTTCCGCTTTCTCATGGGCGACGACAAGTCCACCTGGTTCTACCTGCTCAAGGAAGGCATGGAGATGCTCTACGTGCCCGACGCCATGGCCGTGGCCCTTGAGATGCGCCAGACGAATTTCTTCCGCACCAGCCTCTCGCTGATGCACCGCTGGTACGGCAACATGCTGCGCAACAACTGGCGGGCCGTGCGGCTCGGGCCGCGTCCCATGGGGTTCTTCATCTGGTGGTGCGTCCTCGACCAGCGCTTTTCCTCGTTCACGCCGCTGGTTGGGCCGGTCTCCATCCTGCTGCTGGGCATCTTCGATTCGTGGTTCTACGTCGCCTTCTACGTCGCCTGGGTGCTGATCACCCGGTTGACCATGATGTGGGTCTACGTGCTGGAGGGCATGGTCCTGCGCATTTCGCACATCCCGCTGATGCTCTACAACCAGTGGATCGGCGCGCTGCTCAAGATATACAGCATGTACAGCCTGTCCGTGCAGTCGTGGCAGAAGAGCGGGGACGAGGTGCAGCGGGAGGGGGCGAGGCAGACCTTTTCAGAAGGCGGCGAAGGCGGGGGAGCGCCGTTGTCGCAGGGGCAGACGGGGAAGGACAGCGGGCTGGGATTTTTCCGCAATACCGTTCGCGCCGTGCTCCTCACGCTCAATATCTTCATGCTGGTGGCCGTCTGCGGCGTGGTGTCCGGGGCCTTTGCTCTGCCCGGTCTGTCCGAGTACGCCTATTATACCGCCCGCCTGGGCGACGGTCCGTTGCCGGACGCGGCCATCCGGCGCATCGAGGCCGTGCAAAGCGGCGTGGTGGCCGGAACCGACCAGGACAGCGCCGCCGTCATCAACACAATCATCGAATCGGTGGCCCCGGGGCAGCGGGCGGAGATCGTGCTCCCCCCGGGGCACCTCATGCTCGACTCGCCCGTCCGCCTGAACCGGGACTCCATCACCCTGCGCGGCGCGGGCCGGGGCGTCACGGTGCTCGTCTCGCGCATGGAGGCGGCAACAGGGCAGGCGGCCATCATCGTGGGCGGCCAGCGGGGAGAGCAGGTGGCCAGCCTGGACGAAGGCGCGCGGCGCGGGGACAAGGCCCTGTCCGTTGCAACCAGGCCGGACGCCGCCTACGTATGGCTCGGCGCGCCCAATGACGACGATTTTCTGGACAGCATCGGCGACCGTCACTGGCGCGGCGATCAACCGTGGATACGGCAATATATCGCCCGGATCTCGGGCGGCGGCGCGGGCTATCTCCTGCTGGCCAGGGCGCTGCCAGTGGACATGCCGCCGGGAACCCGTGTCCGCGTGGCCCGAATGGTCACCAACGTCACTCTCGCGGATTTCACGCTTGTCCAGGACGTGCCGGGCCGCGATCCGGCCGAGGCGGCGGGCGTCTACGAGAACCTGGCCCCGGACCACGCGGTGGACGGGATTCGCTTTGACTGGGCCGCGCAGTGCCGTGTGGAGGACGTGGCCGTCATCGGGGCCGGGCGACATCCGCTGGTCTTCGAGAACAGCGTGGACGTCACGGCCCGCAGGCTCGAAATCGACGGGGCATGGAACAAGGGCAAGGGCGGCAACGGCTATGTCCGCTTCGCCCGGAGCCACGGCTGCGTGCTGGCGGATTCCGTGGTGCGCAACGTCCGCCATCTCGCCTTCCAGTGGTCGGCCACGGGCAACGAGGTCCGCGCAAGCAGGCTTTCGACGGATGTCAACTTTCACGGCGGCTACAGCCAGGACAACCGGGTTGTCGGGTGCGTGATCCTCCCGCCGCCGGGCCACCCCTGGGGCGAGGTGACCAGGATGCCCGAGGGCGGCGGAGCCTGGGCGCCGCCGGACGGGCCGGGTAACGAGATAGTGCCCTGACCGAATCGGCGTTTGTCGTCGAATTCCCTTCCCTTCCAAAAAAACAATCAAATCCGGATGCACCGCCTGAAGATGCGCGGTGCGTTGTCGTGCATGCAGGGCGGGGAGGCTCAAGATCCGAGGACGGTCTTCCAGGCCGGGAGCAGGGTGTCCAGGCTGTTGGTCAGCAGGCGCAAGAGCCTGATCTCCATGTCGATCATTTTCCGGTCGTTCCGACGCAGCCATTCGGACAGCCATCCCAGACGCAGGGCGAGCACCAGCCCGGGCAGCAGGGCCAGGTCCGCCGCGGCGAGGCAGCCCGCGTCGCGCAGGGTGCGGAGCAGGGCCGGGGCCAGCCCCCTGACCAGCGCGCGCGGGTCTTCCGCAGCCACGCAGCCGAGGCAGTTGGCCGCATCAAGCAGTCGCGGACGCTGCCCGGTGAATTCCCAGTCGATGACCGAGGCCACTCCCCGGCCGCGCCAGATGACGTTGCAGGGATGAAAATCCCCGTGACAGAGGGTGCGCGGCAGCTCGGCCCAGGACTCGAAGAGCGGGGCCATGGCGTCGACGGCCGGGGCCAGGGCGCGCCGTGTATCCGGTTGGTGGGCGTCCAATGTCGCCAGGAGCGAGGCCGCGTAGTCGGGCAGGGAAAAGGGTTGTTCGTGACGGGAGCCTTGCACGCCGTGCGCCGCGATCTCCGGCCCGGCCGCGCGCAGGTCGGCCAGGAAACGGCCCAGGGCATGGCCGCGTTCGGGATCGTCCACATACTCAGGCTGGGGCAGGGGGACGCCTGGCACAAAGGGTGAGAGCTGCCAGCAACGCCCGTCGGCATGCAGAACGTACCCGCCGTCGGGGCCGGGCAGGTAGGCGGGCACAGGCAGACCGCTTCGGGCCAGCCCGTCCACAATGGAGCCGATCCGCTCGCGCCGCTCAACGCAGGCGGATGGGATGCGTTCCAGCACCCAGAGTCGCTCACAGGCGTCCTCAACGGCCAGCCGGGCCTCGCTCCGCTCAGGGCTTCCCTCCAGGGGGATGTCCGGCCGGTTGCGCTTCGGCTCCAGCCCCCACAGAAAGAGCCGGGCCACATCAGGCAGGGGCAAGGGAGGAACCGGACCGCAGGGGCCTGGTCGTGAAAGGGGCGGGCGGGGGAAAGACAACGGCCTACTGCTCGTCGGGGATGCCCAGGGCGTCGCGCAGCCTGTCTGCGTTGGCGGTGATCAGGCTTTGTTCCGAGGCGGGGACTTCGCTGTCCACCTCCTCTCTGACCGCCTGGAGTAGGGCGCTCATTGGCCTGCCCTGTTGGGCGTTGATCATCTGCTCCATCATCTGCCGCCGTTCGGCCGGCAAGGACGCCATCTCGACCTGCATCATCTCGAGGGCGCGGTTCATCTGGTCCAGGCT
>CAMYLL010000063.1 GCA_947259235.1 uncultured Pseudodesulfovibrio sp.
CGAACACCGCAATGGTTGCCTTGATCTGTTCGGCAAGGGCGGCGTCCCTGCTCAGCCCGTAAGCCAGAGTCTCCTTGGCAAGCTTCTGGCCGAGCATCCGCTGCCGCCCGGCAATGTTGATAACCAGGCTGTCGCTCTCCTGGCTCGACGTGACGACCCATGTGGCGGCAAACATGCCGACGACGATGAGAAAAATAAGCAGAACAGATCCAATCAAACGCATCTTGATATTCACGGGGTTCCTCCGAACGCTCACTATTGCGATTCGGGAGCAAGCACTGCGCTCGCTTCTTTCTCGCCTGCCGGTCTGCGACGTATCAATACCTCTTTGTCCGCGCAAACACAACGAAAGAGCCGCCCCATTGACGGGGCGGCTCCACAAATCAATCATTTTTCCGGGCTTCTAGAAACGCTCGAACCCGGAATCGTCGTCATCCATGTCCAGGTCGACACCGGAGCTGGCCGAAGAGCCGGCCTTTGCTCCCGGGAGCGGCTTTGCGGCTCCCGCCGTACGGCCTGCGGGCTTGGCTCCCCCCCCTTGCTGCCGATGATCTTTCCGGTCGTCGGGTCATACGCACGCTTGACCTTGAGCTGCTTGCCCACGGGGGCCGAGATGTCGGAATCGGACACCTTGAAGAACCGGATGGCCTGTTGCAACTGCACGGCGTGACTGGACAGTTCCTCGGCCGTGGAGGCGACCTCTTCCGAAGCGGACGCGTTGCCCTGGATGACCTTGTCCAGTTCCTGGATGGCCTTGTTCACCTGGTCGCCGCCCGCGTTCTGCTCGTTGCTGGCCGCCGCAATCTCCTGCACCAGCTCCGCGGTCTTGCGGATATCGGGCACGATCTTGCCGAGCAGTTGCCCGGCCTCCTCGGCCACCTTGACGCTGGAGATGGACAGCTCGCTGATCTCCGCCGCCGCCGTGCCCGAGCGCTCGGCCAGCTTGCGGACCTCCGCCGCGACAACGGCGAACCCCTTGCCGTGCTCGCCCGCCCGCGCCGCCTCGATGGCGGCGTTGAGGGCCAGCAGGTTGGTCTGACGGGCGATCTCCTCGACAATGAGAATCTTGTCCGCGATCTGCTTCATGGCGTCAACGGTCTTGGCCACGGCCTGTCCGCCCTTATCGGTGTCGACGGCTGCCTGATTGGTCATGGAATTGGTGGTCTGGGCGTTCTCGGCGTTCTGGCCGATGCTCGAGGTCATTTCCTCCATGGAGGCAGAGACTTCCTCGACGCTGGCGGCCTGCTCCGTGGCCCCCTGCGACAGCTCGATGGCCGAGGCGGCAAGCTCCTCGCTGCCCGCAGCCACCTGTTCGCTTGCCATGCGGACTTCGCCGACCACCCGCCGAAGCTCCTTGATCATGTTCGACATGGAGTCGGAAAGCTGGCCTACCTCGTCACGACTGCGAACATTGATATCCATGCTCAGGTCGCCATGAGCCATGAGATTGGAAACCACCACGGCTTCTTCCAGAGGCTGGACGATGCCGCGCACCACAAATACGACCACGAGGATGATCAGCCCCATGGCGATGATAGTAGGAATCAGAATCTGCCAGCGCAGGGAGGACAGCTGATCTTGCACGTCGTCCACGTAGATGCCGCTGCCGATGACCCAACCCCAGGGCTTGTAAAGCTTGACATAGGAAATCTTCTCGACGGGCTTATCCTTGCCGGGCTTTGGCCACATATACGGAACAAAACCCTCTCCCGCCTGCTTGGCGATATCCGCCATGGCCACGAACATGAACATGCCGTGGGAGTCCTTGGAGCTGGAGAGATCCTGCCCGTCAAGCTCCGGCTTGATCGGATGCATGACCATCTTCGGCCCAAGGTCGGTAATCCAGTAATAGTTGTCGTCCATGTAGCGGATAGACTTGATCTCGGCCTTTGCCTGGGCCTGCGCGTCTTCCTGGCTCATGGCCCCGGCCGCAGCCTTCTCGCCGAAATACTGTATGACGGCATAGGCTGTTTCAACGGAGCTCTTGGTGGCAGTGCGCTTTTCCTGCATCAACGAGTCGCCGACCACGGGAATAAAATATCCCAGGAGACCCGCAAGAACAAGAACTACGGCTGCAAGGAAGAGACTCAACACCTTGCTTCTCATTACCCAATCACGAAAGCGCTTCATTATACCCTCCGATCGCTTGATCCACCCCTTCCGCTCCACAGGCTTTGGAGCTATCGCACCTGTCCAGCTATTTTACATTGTCACAACTTTACTCCTTGCGGAATGATTTTTTTAATAGTTTTTAGTGATTGACCAATCAATTGCTACCGGTATGGACAACGCGTCCTCTCTGGAGCACCATCAGGACTCGACCGGAATGCTCGCGGCCCGGGGCGGTACAGGAGTTTGAATTTGCCCGCAGGGGGAAGCTGTGCTATGACCGCGTCCTTCAAGGGATAAACAGGAGTAACACCATGAGTGATCTGAAGAAGATGTATACAACGCTCCAGGATGATCCGTTCCCGGCCGACCTGAAGCTGACCCTGGGCGACCAGGAGCTGAAGTTCAGGAAACGCACCTGGGAAATCGACGGGCAGACCAAGGGGTTACGTTACGGCGAGAACCCGGACCAGCCCGCCGCCCTCTACGAACTGGCCGAAGGCTGCCTGGAAGTGGGCGGCGTGACCTTTATCGGTGCGGGCCAAGGCCTGGTCTCGTCGCTGACCGAGGAGCACATGCTCCAGGCGGGCAAGCATCCGGGCAAGACCAACCTGACCGACGTGGACAACGCCCTGAATATCCTCCAGTACCTCTCCGCAAAACCCGCGGCGCTGATCCTGAAGCACAACAACCCCTGCGGAGCCGCCTGGACCGACGAGGGCGTGGCCGAAGCCCTCAAGCGGGCCTTCGAGGCGGACCGCATCGCCGCCTTTGGCGGAGCCGTGGTGGTCAACCGCACCCTCGACCTGGCCACCGCCCAGCTCATCAACTCCATATATTTCGAAGTGGTGGCCGCGCCAGCCTTTGACGACGACGCCCTGGCAGAACTGAAAAAGAAGAAAAATCTTCGTATTCTGAGAATCCCCGGCATCGCCGACCTTGAGACGCTGTCCAGAACGCCCTTTCTCGACATCAAGTCCCTCTCCGACGGCGGCATGGTGGTCCAGTTCTCCTTCCGCAACGCCATCCTCTCCGTGGACGACTTCATCCCGGCCAAGGCCGAGAAGGACGGCAACGTCTTCATCGCCCGCGCCCCGAGCAAGCAGGAGGCCGAAGACCTCCTCTTCGCCTGGGCCGTCGAGGCCGGTGTGACCTCGAACTCCGTACTCTTCGTCAAAAACGGCGTGACCACGGCCATCGGCACCGGCGAGCAGGACCGCGTCGGCTGCGTGCTCCTGGCCGTGACCAAGGCGTATATTAAATATGCGGACATGCTGGCGTCCAAGGAGCTGAATCTCTCCCTCTTCGAGCTCAAGCTCAAGGCCATCAAGGATCCGGAGATGAAGGCCAAGCTCGCCGACATTGAACAGCGGACTGCGGAAGCCAAGGGCGGCCTGCCGGGTTCGGTGGTCGTCTCGGACGGCTTCTTCCCCTTCCGCGACGGCGTGGACCTGTGCATCGACCAGGGCGTGACGGCCATTGCACAGCCGGGCGGCTCCATCCGCGACCATGAAGTGATCACCGCCGTCAACGAGGCCAGCCCGCAGGTGGCCATGGTCTTCACCGGCCAGCGGTCCTTCAAACACTAGACTTTGCAGGAATTGACGACCAGGCTTCGCCGGGCCGCAGGTCCGGCGAAGCCTTTTCGGTTCAGGGGCGGGGAGATCCGGGCGGTTTGCGGCCAAAGACGAGCTTCATGCCCAACACCGAGGCAGCGAGCAACAGGGTGACCGCGTTGGCAGCCAGCACGGCCACGGAGCCCACCAACGCGCCATAGAAAAGCCAGAGCAGAACCCCGACGCACAACAGCAAATACATGCGCAGGGATATGTCGCCCACGGAGCGGGTGCGCCAGGTCCGCACCACCTGCGGCACAAAGGACGCCGTGGTGCAGCAGCCGGCCACAATGCCGATGAGTTCCATCGTTTCGCGTTCCATGACTCCCCCATACGCCGCCCCACTTACGCTGACAACTGATTCATGATAGAAGACGTCACCCCCGACCGCCACCGCAGCTCAAAGTAGTACACATGGTCAAGAAACCCGCACTCGCTCCCGTCATCCGCCCCGGCACAGTGGTGGAATTCATGCAAGGCGATCACCCGCAGCTCGCATGGGTTCTCGAGGAAAGCTCGGGACGGCTCAGGCTCCTCTCCATCACCAAGAAGGAGATGAAGCTCCCGGTCGCGCGCATCCTCCCCTGGTTCGGCCCCACCCACGACCCGGAGGCCAACCGGCAGGAAGTCCAGGACATCCTGAACGCCCACCAGGAGCGGCGTGGCGAGATTCAGGCCGGGCTCGATGTCATGGAGTTGTGGAACCTGGCACAGGGAGAGATGGAAAGCGCTCCCCTCTCCTGGTTTTGCGGCCTGCTCTTCGACGAACCGGGCGCGGACGAGATGGCCGCCCTGGGCCGGGCCATGCTCTCGGCCAAGACGCACTTCAAGTTCCGCCCGCCGCTCTTCGAGATATGGTCGGCCGAGAAGGTGGAACAGCGCATGCGCGAGCAGGCCGCCGAGAAGGAACGCGAGGCGGTGACCTCCATCGGGCAGACCCTGGTTCAGGAGCTTTGGGCAGCCTACAACCAGGGCCGCAAGCCGCAGCTCCCCCCCATTGCCGATGATCTGGCCGCAAGCCTCGACGCCATCCTGCGGCACGCCATCGCCGGAACCCTGGACGAAACCGAAACCAAGATTTGGCAGGCCGTCAGCAAGGGCGTGCCCGACATCCCGCATCTCCCCCTGCTCCTGGCCCAGACATGGGGCACGCTTCCAGCCCACCACAACGCCCTGCTCGACGAGGCAGGGTATGTGTGGGGCAACCAGTGGTCGGAATCATTCAACAGTGAAATCGAGCGGATAGAGAAAGACTTTTTTAATGACGCCGCCAAAGAGACGGACCAAACTTTCGTCAGCATCGACGCAGCCACCACACGCGACATAGACGACGCCTTTCACATCGAGCCCGACGGAGACGGCTACGCCCTGTCCATCGCTCTGGCCCGGCCGGACCTCCACTGGGAGTTCGGCTCCCCCCTGGACAGGATGGTTGCCGACCGCGCAACCAGCCTCTACCTGCCCGAAGGCACGGCCAACATGATGCCCGAGCAGCTTGGAACAGGTCTTTACAGCCTGCTGGCCGGGGAGCGGCGTCCCGCCATGATCGCGCTGTTTCGTCTGGACGCAGAGGGCAGGCTTCTCTCCGTCACCCCACGCACCGCATGGCTCCGGGTCCGGGCGAACATCACCTACGAAGACGCGGAGCAGGCCATCACCCGAGCAACCGACGCCTCCCTGTGCCTGGCCCATACCCTGGCCGAAAAGCTCATAGCCCGGCGCATAGAATCCGGGGCGTGCGTCATCCGCAAGCCCGAGCCAGTCGTCACGGTGTCGGGCGAAGGCGCGCAGTCGGTGGTGGACATCACTCTCAAGGAACCGTGCCCCATGGCCGAACTGGTCATCAGCGAGTTCATGATCCTGGCAAACTCCGGCATGGCCGCCTGGGCCAGGGACAACGGCGTGCCGCTGCTCCACCGCACCCAGGACATCGCCCTGCCCCAGGAGGCGGCGGGCATCTTTACCGAGCCTGAGGAGATACTGCGCGCGGTCAAGCTGCTGCTGCCACCGGCCCTGGAGACCGCCCCCAAGCGCCATGCCGCCCTCGGCGTTCCGGCATACGCCCCCATCACCTCCCCCCTGCGCCGCTATACCGATTTCATCAATATGGCACAGGTCTGCACATTTCTTGCGAACGGCGCCGCGCGCCTGGACACAGACGCCCTGGATCACCTCGCCATCACTCTTGGCATGCGCATCAAGTCGGTGAGCATGGTGCAGCGCTTCCGGCCCCGATACTGGAAGCTCGTCTACCTCGCCAAACGGCGCAAGGAGCTGCACCCCGCAGTGCTTGTGGACGACAATGGCCCCCTGGCGAGTCTGGCCATGCCCCACCTCCAGCTCAACGTGCGCGCGCCGCGCAAGCTGCTGGGAGACAAACTTTACCCGGGCCAGCGGTTCCAGATCAGCTTCTCGCGCATCGACCCGCTGACAAACGAGATCAGACTGGGCGAAGCTTTCGAAGACTGATCCGGTCAAGGCTGAAGGGACCAATGACGCCCGCCTTGCCTCTTCCAATCCACGGCCAAAAAAGCTATCGTCCCGGAAGCAAACGCACTACTGCCAGGAGAACTCCGCATGTCCCTCATCCTTTGGATAGTCATAGCCTATGTCCTGGGCTCGATCCCCTTCGGCCTGATCATCGCCAAATCGATGTGCAACATCGACCCACGCAACGACGGCAGCCGCAACACCGGAGCCACCAACATCGCACGGGTGTGCGGCCTGAAATACGGCATCGCGACCCTGGCGCTCGACGTGACAAAGGGACTGGCCCCGGTGCTCATGGCCTCGGCCTGGATCGAGTCCGATCTGGCCCTCAGCCTTGTGGTTCTGGCCGCCATCGTCGGCCACGCGTTTTCCTGCTTCATGCATTTCAAGGGCGGCAAGGCCGTGGCCACCACCGTCGGCGCGTTCCTGGCCGTCTCCTTCTGGGGCACTTTTCTCTCGGCCGCCATGTGCCTGACCGTGGTCGCCCTGTCCGGCCACGTGTCCATGGGGTCTTTGACCCTGGCCCTGGCCCTGCCCGTGTTCATGCTGCTCACGGGCAACATCGGCTTTGTCCCTGCCGCGCTGATCGTCACCGTGCTCCTGTTCTGGCGGCACAAGGAAAACATCCGCAGGCTGGCCCGGGGCGAGGAAAACCCCTGGCTCAAGCCCAAAGTGTGATCCACCCATGATAAACGCATCGCCCAGACGCTATGCGATTTATTCCATCGTCGCCTCGGTCCTGACCCTGACGCTCAAATTCACGGCGTGGGGAATGACCGGTTCCGTGGGCCTGCTCTCCGACGCCACCGAATCCATCGTCAACCTCACCGCCGGAGTCCTCGCCCTCACGGCCATCACCATAGCCATGCGCCCGGCAGACTCAAGCCACAGCTACGGTCACGGCAAGGCGGAATACTTCTCCAGCGGCATCGAGGGCATCCTGATCATCGTGGCGGCCTGCGGCATCACCTATGCCGCAGTCGACCGCTTCCTCGACCCGCAGGAACTGGTCAACCTGGGCCCCGGCCTCGGCCTGGCGCTTCTCTCATCGGTGATCAACTTCGTTACCGCCCGGGTCATGCTCCGGGCGGCGGCCCACTTCGATTCCATCACCTTGGAGGCCGACGCCAAACACCTGCTCACCGACGTCTGGACCTCGGTGGGACTGGTGGCGGGGCTGGCCGTCCTCCTCGTCATGCCCCAGTGGAAGATACTCGATCCCATCATCGCCATCATCATGGCAGCCAACATCATCTTTACCGGAGTCAGCCTCCTGCGCCGTTCCATCAGCGGGCTCATGGACGACGCCCTCCCCCAGGCGGAGATCGAGCGCATCGGCGAAGCCATCCACAAGCACCAGGGTGAGCACGCCACCTTCCACGGGCTACGCACCCGCAAATCCGGCCCCAGACGATTCATTGATTTCCATCTGCTCCTGCCCGGCGAAACCACGGTCCAGGCCGCCCACGACCTGTGCTGCGTCATCGAGGAGGAGATCAAGGCCGGGCTCAACCGGGCCGAGGTCACCATCCATGTGGAGCCCATAGAATGTGACTCGTCCTATGACGGCCGCGAGGTCGGCGGGGAATGCGAAGCCAGCGTGATCATGGAATAAAAAGGCCGAACTCGCCAGGTTCAAGGCGTTTTCCATACATGGTGAAATCAACAGCGGAAACCGCCTTCGGCGAATTTGCCGGGTGATTTCGCCTCCGGCGGCCAAAGGGCTATACCCCTTTGGAATCCCGCTCTCGCCTTCGGCGAAAACATTCATTTACAGGGGGCTGGCGACCGTACCAACCCGGGACAAAATCTTACCATGAAAGAAGCCCCGAAACCGTCATGGTTCGGGGCTTCTTGCATATGTATCAACAGGTATGGAAAACGTCTTGGAACCTGCCAGGTCCGGCCTTTCTTCATCCCATCTAGACCAAAAAGCGACACGCGCCCCTTGCGGGTCAGCTGTCGAGCTTGCCCCAGGGAATGGTGTCAAGAATGGCCTCCACCACCGGCTCCAGGGAGGCACGGTCGATGGCCGAGGCGGGGATGCCTTCAGGAAAAACGTTGCGCATGGTTTCCCGCGCCTCGGTGTCGAGGCGGTCCCATTTGTTGAGCACGAGGATGACGGGAAGCTCGCCCAGTTCCATATCGACAAGGATGGACCGCACCGCCTCCACCTGCTCCTCCACCTCCGGGTGCGACACGTCGCAGACCAGCACCAGCAGATCGGCAGACTCCAGCTCCTCCAGAGTGGCCCGGAACGCTTCCTTGAGGTCCGGCGGCAACCGGCGGATAAACCCGACGGTATCCGTCAGCACCACCTCGCGCTCACGGGGGAAGCGGATGCGGCGGCTGGTGGGGTCCAGGGTGGCGAAGAGCTTGTCCTCAGCCAGCACCTTGGACTGGGTCAGGGTGTTGAGCAGCGTGGACTTGCCCGCGTTGGTATAGCCCACCAGCGAGACGATGGGCAGTCCGGCCTTGGCCCGGCGCTCGCGGGTCTGGGTCCGGCGCTTGCGCACCTGGGCCAGTTCCTTCTTGAGGCGGGTCAGGCGGTCGTCGATGCGGCGGCGGTCCATCTCGAGCTTTGTCTCGCCCGGACCGCGTCCGCCGATGCCGCCCATGAGCCTCGACATGGCCCTGTTCTTGCCCACCAGTCTGGGCAGGGTGTACTTGAGCTGGGCCATCTCCACCTGGAGTTTGCCCGACGCACTGGTGGCATGCTGGGCGAAGATATCGAGAATGAGCTGGGTGCGGTCGAGTATCTTGCGCTCGGTGACCTCCGCCAGATTGCGGATCTGGGTCGGCGACAGCTCCTGATCGAAGATGATCACCGAGGCGTTGGCCTGGAGGGCCTTGACCTCAAGCTCGGCCAGCTTGCCCTTGCCCATGATGAACTTGGGGTTCTTCTTGCGCACGCGCTGGATCATGGTCCCGGCGGCGGTCAGCCCGGCGGTGTCCGCCAGTTCGGCCAGCTCCTCCAGCGACAGTTCCTGAACAGTGTGCGCAGTATCGTCCACGCTGACGAGCAGCACCCGCTCCTGGCCGTCGTCCAGGTCGCGGGCGTCGAGCTGGCGGCTGAACTCGTCCTCAAGGGCCTCCACGATCTCACCCAAGTCGAGGTCGATCCGGTCCCATCGAATCGGGGGAAATACTTCGTAGCTCTTGTCGTCGGGATTGGGTGGCAGCAGATGGGCCACCTGCGCGGTCCGGGGGCCGCCTTGGACCACGGTCAGGACCGTGACCGAGTCCAGGCGCAGAAAGACCATGTCCATCAGGTCTTCCTGTGACAGCGGCTCGTCCGCGAGATGTGTATGGAGCAGGCGCAGGCCGCGCAGACGGCCCGACGCCATGCGCGCGCGGGGCAATTCGGGGATGAATATGGCGCGGTTGTCGCCCACCAGGACCATCTCGACTTTGCCCTGGCGGTCTATGAGCAAGGCCAGTTGGCGTCCCATGTCGCCGCTGATGTCGGCGAGCTCCCGGGCCTGGTCTATGGTGTAATTCTCGTCCGGCGGAAACTGCCGCTGATACAGACGCCCGAGACGCTTGATCTGGTTGGGCTTCAACCCTTGCAGGTTGCCCTTTGGCTTCTGGGCTATGGCCCGCTCCTTTCAGCCCGCTGAAGGCAGCACCCTGCGGCGCTGTCCGCAACCGGCCCGTTACGCTTCGTTTTCGGCCAGATAGCTGGCGATCATGGCGTCGTATTCGGACACCAGCCTGAAAGTCAGGGCTGCCATCTCCTTGCGCAGGGCGAGGGACACTCCCCCGGACTGGGCAATCTCTTCCATGACACGGGGATAATACTGCGGATCGGGAACCACGAGAATGGAATGGAAGTTCTTGGCCGAGGCGCGCAGCATGGTCGGTCCGCCGATGTCGATCTGCTCGACAGCGTCCCTGAGCCCGAGTCCCTTGCTGGCCGCCTGGGCAAAGTTGTAGAGATTGACGCAGATGAGGTCGAAAGGCTCGATGCCGAAATCGCGCAGGGTTTCCATGTGGCCGTCGTCGTCCTTGTCGGCCAGGATGCCGCCGTGGATCATGGGATGCAGCGTTTTGACGCGGCCGCCGAGGATCTCGGGAAAGTCGGTGACGTCGCTGACGGGGGTGACGGACAGACCGGCCTCGGCCAGCATCTTCTTGGTACCGCCGGTGGAGACCAGTTCACAGCCGTTTTCAGCCAGGAACTTACCGAACTCGGCCAGGCCGGATTTATCGGTAACGGACAAAATAGCTCGTTTGACAGGCAACAGGTTCATGCACAGTCCTCTCTATGTGTTTTGAGAGGCTGTGCCAGATTTGTCCGGCAAAGGCAAGCGGCGACCAAAGGCTCTCCCCGACCTGACGCGTGAGTTCAGAGGCTGATTTCCCGCCCCATCCGCCGTGGCAGACGGGACGGGAAATCAACGGGGAGGGGAGACCATAGTTAAGCCTGGAGCTGTTCCAGCAGTTCCTTGGCGGCGTCAAAGTCGGGATTGGACTCGAGAATCTTCTCAAGCTGCTCCCG
>CAMYLL010000064.1 GCA_947259235.1 uncultured Pseudodesulfovibrio sp.
CCTGGAGGAGCGCCAGCGACGGCTCTTTCTTCTCTCAGAATGAGGAAAGCAGGCTCGCCACAAAAAAGGGCAACCCCACCCCGTACCCCCCTACGCGAGGGTCTGGAGCGGACGCGGCAACGACGCAATCGGCCCTTTATCGACAGCCTGCCTTGGACCAGAAGTCGGGCCAGAGATTTAACAGCTTGCGCATGGCCTTGCCGCGATGGGAGCGGCCGTTCTTGACCTCCGGGTCGAGCTCGGCCACGTGGCAGCCCATCTCCGGGTCCAGAACGATGACGTCGTAGCCGAAGCCGCCGCGCCCCTTGTAGCCGTGGGCCACCTGAATTTCATAGGCTCCGTCGGCGTTGATGGATTCGCCGTTGGGGGCTACGGCCACCATGACGCAGCGATAGCGCCCGGTGCGTTTTTCGTCGGGCACGTCTTTGAGCTCGGCGAGCATTTTCTCGTTGTTGGCGTGGTCGTCGCACGCCTCGCCCGCGTATCGTGCGGAGTAGACGCCGGGGCGCCCGTCCAGGGCGTCCACCTCGATGCCGGAGTCGTCGGCCACGGCCACAAGCCCTGTGACCTCGGCCACGGTACGCGCCTTGATCATGGCGTTTTCCAGAAAGGTCTCGCCGGTCTCGGGAATCTCGCCTATCTCCGGGTATTCCGAAAGGCTTTTGACCTGAACGCCAAAGGGTTCGAGCAGGACGGAAAGCTCGCGAATCTTGCCTTTGTTGTTGGTGGCGAGAACAATGGTATCCATCTTAAAAGTCCTTATAATCAAGCAGTTAAATCGCACCCGGCCAATGACAGCGGAGTGACGGAACAAGGCCGCGCGCCGCCCCAAAGGCTCACGCGGCGGACCGGGCGCACCATGCGCCGCACACAGGGGACGTGTTTACTCGGAGACCGGGGAATCCGCAACCGCATCCGGAACGGCGAGGATGGGCGGCAGGAACAGGGTGATCTTGGTCCCGGCCCCTTCGCGGCTCACGAGGTCGACGTCGCCGCCGATCTCGTCGAGGATCTTCTGGGTCTGGGCCAGCCCCAGGCCCGCGCCCTTGCCCTTGGTGGAGAAGAACGGGCTGAAGACCTTTTCGCGGATGTCCAGGGGGATGCCGTGGCCGGTATCCTCCACGCTGAGCACGACGTAATCGCGGGTCATGGTGGTGGTCACCAGGAGCCTGCCGCCGCCGGCCATGGCCTCCAGGGAGTTCTTGACCAGGTTGATCAGGCATTGCTTGATCAGGTCGGGGTTGGCGTGAACCCTGGCCACGGTCTCGTCCAGGTCCACCGTGGCCGCGACTCCCTGATTCTCGCAGGGCAGCCGCATGACGTCCATGGTGGCCTTGACCAATTCGTTGAGGTCCAGCTCCGCCACCTGCGCCTCGGTAGGCCGGGTGAAGTTGAGCAGGCTCTTCAGAATCTCGTCCAGCCGCTTGGATTCGTCGAGGATGATGCCGAGCTTTTCACGCGCCTTGTCGTCCAGCCCCTCGGCCCGCATGAGTGAGTTGGCAAACCCGCTGATGGTGAAGAGCGGGTTGCGGATCTCGTGGGCCATGTAGGTGGAGAGCTCGCCGATGGAGGCCAGCTTTTCCGCCTGCTGGAGCCTGTGCTCCATGGAGGTGCGCTGGGTGATATCGCGCCGGATGGCCACCACGTGGTTGATGGTCCCGTCCTCGTCAAAGATAGGGCTGGTGTAGACGCGGAAGTAGCGGACCCGCCCTTCGCCGTTGACCTCGCTGGTCACGGTCTCGGCCGGGCCGCCGGAGAGCATGGTATGCCCGAAGGGGTCCTTTTCGTAGCCGCATTCCGGCTCGTCCGTGCCCGTGAAAATTTCGCAGTAGGAGCGGCCGAGGATCGATTTCTTGGGCAGGCCCAGACGGTCGAGCACGGTCTTGTTCATGCCCACCACCACGCCGCGCTTGTCAAGGAAGAGTATCTCCTGATCCATCTGGTCTATGATGGTCTTGAGCATGTTCTGGGTGTGCATCAGGTCGAGCTTGCAGGCCACCCAAATCTTGTCCGAGGCGAGGAGATTGATGAAGAAGCTCGCGGCGTTGCGCTCCACAAGGGTCACTCCGACAGGCAACCCGGCCCGCAGCTCCTGCACCAGGGCGGGCCGACCCGTGGATTCGATGACCAGGTTGATCTCCGGGTGCTTGTCCAGCATCTCCCGGTATCCGCCATAGGTGGGGATGCGCTCGCCGGAAGCCTCTTCACTGTCCGGCAGGGTTCCGCCGTCGGGCAGGGTGACGGCCACGATGCCTATCTCGCGCAGGGCCGTGTCGTTCGCCTTATCCTTGAACATCTGCCAAAATGTCAGTAGAGCCGGGATGTCGCCGATGACGCCAATGACGTACCGTTTGTCTTCACCGTATGGAGCACTCATCGCTTTGACCTCCCCTGGCATGCAGCCTTTCCCTCCGCCAGCCGGAGGAAAGGCAATAATGGATACTAATACACTTCGAGTCCGTTTTCAAAGGATAATGACATGGCACAATCAGCCGATTCCATCAACGTCTTCACCATCAGCCTGGGCTGTCCCAAAAACCGCGTGGATACCGAGCGGCTTCTGGGGGCGCTGGGTCCGGCCATGGTCCCGGTGGACGAGGTGGCGGACGCCCACCTGGCCCTGATCAACACCTGCGGATTCATCCAGCCCGCGGTGGAGGAATCCGTCAACGCCATCCTGGACGCCGTGCGCGACGCGGGCGAGGCGGAGACGAGCACGGGCAGACGGCCCGTCGTGGCCGTGGCCGGATGTCTCGTCAGCCGCTACGGCCAGGACCTCAGGGCCGAGCTGCCCGAGGTGGACCTGTGGCTGTCCACCGACGAGCTTGAGCGCTGGCCCGACATGGCCGCCAAGGCACTGGCCGCCGTCACCCGGGCCGACGCCCCGCGCAGGCTCTCCACCGGCCCAGCCTACGCCTATCTCAAGATCAGCGAGGGCTGCTCCCACAACTGCCGCTTCTGCACCATCCCCTCCATCCGCGGCCCCCACCGCAGCCGCCCCGTGGCCCCGCTCCTGAGCGAAGCGCGCGAGCTGGCGGCCCAGGCCCCGGAGATCATCGTGGTCGGTCAGGACTCCACCTCCTACGGCTCGGACCTCGGCGACGGGAACACCATCAAAGACCTCGTCACCGGGCTGGCCGCGCTGCCCGGGCTGGCCTGGCTGCGGCTCATGTACCTCTACCCCGCCGGACTGACGGACGACCTGCTCGCCTTTCTGCGGCAGATCGGCGCGCCCCTGCTGCCCTATTTCGACATCCCGCTCCAGCACGCCCATCCCGACGTGCTCGGCTCCATGGGCCGCCCCTTTGCCCGCAACCCGCGCAAGGTCATAGACCGCGTCCGCGCCCATTTCCCCGAGGCCGCCCTGCGCACCACCTTCATCGTGGGCTATCCGGGCGAGACGGACGAGCACTTCGAGCACCTGATGCGCTTTGTGGAGGAGACCCGCTTCCACCACCTGGGCGTCTTTCCCTACTGGGCGGAGGACGGAACCCCTGCCGCGGCCATGGACAACCAGGTGGACGAGGCGATCAAGCTCGCCCGGCGCGACGCCCTCATGGCCCTGCAGGCAGACATCAGCCGCGAGATCATGGAGACCCATGTGGGCGAGACCCTGCCCGTGCTCATCGAGGCGCCATCGCCCGAGTGGCCGGGGCTGTACGTCGGCCGCACGTGGTTCCAGGCCCCGGAGGTGGACGGCGTGACCTATGTCAGCGCGCCGCCCGAAACGGAGCTGGCCCTCGGGACCATCGTCGACGTGGAGATCGAAAAGGCGGACACCTACGACCTGTCCGGGCTTGTCTGACCACGGCCGGAATCAGGATGCCCCGGCCCAAGGGCATCGGGGGGGCTTCAAATCCATCCCGACTTGCTGTACTACGGGGAACGAAATGAACCGAGGAGATATTTGATGCTTGATCTCAAGTTGATGCAAAAGGACCCCGACGTCGTCCGGGAGAGCCTCGCCAAACGCGGCTCGACAATAGACGTGCAGGAATTTCTGGATCTCGACGAACGCCGCAAGGCCCTCATCGCCGAGGTGGAGACGCTCAAGGCCGAACGCAACGCAGTGGGCCCGGAAATCGCCCGGCGCAAGAAGGCCCGCGAGGACGCCTCGGACCTGCTGGCCAAAATGGGCGAGGTGTCCGAGCGGGTGAAGACCCTCGACGCCGAGCTGGCCGAGGTCGAGGCGGCCGAGCGCGAATGGGTCATGTCCGTGCCCAACATCCCCCACGCCTCCGTGCCCCTGGGCGCGAGCGAGGAGGACAACCCGGTGCTGCGCTACTGGGGCGAGAAGCCCGCCCTTGATTTCGCGCCCAAGGAGCACTGGGAGCTGGGAACCGCCCTGGGCGGGCTGGACTTCGAGTGCGCGGCAAAGCTCGCGGGATCGCGCTTTTCCATCAGCTACGGCTGGTGCGCCCGGCTTGAGCGCGCCCTGGCCCAGCTGATGCTCGACACCCAGACCTCGGTCAACGGCTACACCGAGGTCATCCCGCCCTTCATCGTCAACCGCAGGACCATGACCGGCACGGGCCAGCTGCCCAAGTTCGAGGAAGACCTCTTCAAGCTCGAAGGCACGGACTATTTCCTCATCCCCACGGCGGAGGTCCCCCTGACCAACGTCTATTCCGGCGAGGTGATCGACGAGGCCCTGCTCCCGGTCAAGTTCTGCGCCCAGACGCCCTGCTTCCGGTCCGAGGCCGGCTCCTACGGCAAGGACACCAAGGGGCTCATCCGCCAGCACCAGTTCTACAAAGTGGAGATGGTCAACTTCGCCCATCCCGAGAAATCATACGACGCCCTGGAGGCAATGACCGCCTCGGCTGAAAAGATATTGCAGTTGCTGAACATCCACTACCGGGTCATTGAGCTGTGTACCGGCGACATGGGCTTCAGCGCGGCCAAGACCTACGACATCGAGGTCTGGCTGCCCGGCCAGGACCAATACCGCGAGATCTCCTCCTGCTCCAACTGCGAGGACTTCCAGGCCCGGCGCGCGGACATCCGGTTCCAGCCCGCCGATTCCAAGAAGAAGCAGTTCGTCCACACCCTCAACGGCTCGGGCCTGGCCGTGGGCCGCTGCCTGGTCGCGGTCATGGAGAACTACCAGCAGGCCGACGGGTCCATCGTCATCCCCGACGCCCTCAAGCCCTACATGGGCGGCCTCGAAGTGGTCCCGGCGAAATAGCCGGACGCCCCGGACGATCCAAGACGTTTTCCACAACTGTCGATCAATATGCAGGAAGCCCCGAACCATAACGGTTTCGGGGCTTCCTTCATTGCAAGACATTCTCCCGGGTTGGCCCGGTCGACAGCAGGCCCCCCGTTCAAAGAAATTTTTCGCCGAAGGCGAGAACGAGATTCCAAAGGGTTACAGCCCGTTGGCCGCCGGAGGCGAAATCACCAGACACGTCCGCCGAAGGCGATCCCCGCTTTTGTTTTCACCATGTAGAGAAAACGCCGTGCGGACACTCGTCCGGGGCCTTTGTGCCGTCCGTGCGGAAAACGGCCCGCACTGCCTAGTGCTGCAATATCTGGCTCAGGAAGAGCTTTGTCCTGTCGTATTGGGGATTGGAGAAGAACTCTTCCGGGGAGTTCTGCTCGACGATCTGGCCGGAATCCATGAAGATGATCCGATCCGCCACGGTTCGGGCAAAGCCCATTTCGTGGGTGACGCAGACCATGGTCATTCGCTCTTCAGCCAGCTCCACCATGACGTCGAGCACTTCCTTGATCATCTCCGGGTCCAGGGCCGAGGTGGGCTCGTCAAAGAGCAGGATGTCCGGGCTCATGCACAGCGCCCGGGCGATGGCCACGCGCTGCTGCTGGCCGCCGGAGAGCTGGCCGGGATACTTCAGCGCCTGCTCGGAGATGCGCACCCTGTCAAGGTAGTGCATGGCCGTGGACTCGGCCTCCCTGCGCGGCATCTTGCGCACCCAGATGGGGGCCAGGGTCAGGTTTTCAAGCACGGTCATGTGCGGGAAGAGGTTGAAATTCTGGAAGACCATGCCCACTTCGCGGCGGATTTTCTCGATCCCCTTGAGGTTGCCGGTCAGCTCTGTCCCGTCGACGAAAATCGCCCCTTCCTGATGACGCTCCAGGCGGTTCATGCAGCGGATGAGCGTGGATTTTCCCGAGCCGGAGGGGCCGCAGATGACGATGCGCTCGCCCCGGCGAACTTCGAGGTCGATGTTCTTGAGCACGTGGAACTCGCCGTACCACTTGTTCAGTCCCTTCACTTCGATAACTGCTTTCTGAGTATCCATTGTCACGCCTTTCAATTGTTGTGCTTGGGGCCGCGTTTTTCGAGGGAGCGGCCATAGCGGCTCATGCCGAAGCAGATAACCCAGTAGACCACGGCGCAGAAGACATAACCTTCGACCTCGTGCCCGAGCCAGACCTGATCCTGGGAGGCGGCCTTTGCCATGCCCAGAAAGTCCAGCAGGCCCACGATGATGACCAAGGACGTGTCCTTGAACAGGGCGATGCAGCGGCCGATGAGCGACGGCAGGACATGCCGCAGCGCCTGGGGCAGCACCACGAACAGGGTGACCATCCAGCTGCTCAGCCCCAGGGCCTTGGCCGCGTCGATCTGGCCGCGCGGGATGGCCTGGAGCCCGCCGCGCACCACCTCGGCGATGTATGCCGAAGAGAACAGGATGATGCCCACCTGGACTCTGAGCAGGTTGTTGATCTGCAGATTGATAGGCAGGAAAAGGGGCATCATAACCGAGGCCATGAACAGGATGGTGATGAGCGGAACGCCGCGGATCAGCTCGATGAACCCGACGCAGAGGGAGCTGATGCCCGTCATTTTCGACTGCCGCCCCAGGGCCAGCAGGATGCCGAAGGGCACGGAAAGCAGGATGCCCACAGCGGCCAGCCCGAGGCTGAGCATGAGCCCGCCCCACATGGACTGGTCCACGGGCTCCAGCCCGGCTCCGCCGCCGATGAGCCACAGGGCCGCCACAAAGAGCAGGGGCCACGCGGCGGTGAGGACGCGTTTTTTACACCGGCCGCTCACCGTGGCGGCGACCACTCCGGCAAAGAGCACTCCGGCCGCCAGGGGCCGCCATTCCAGCTCCGCCGGATACGTGCCGATGAGCATCACCCGGGCCTTGGCCCCGATGAATGACCAGCACGCGCCGGAGGTCCCGTCGCACAGCTCCGGCCCGCCGGTCAAGACGGCGTTGACCAGCGCCCAGGAGACCAGGGGCGGAACCGCCTTGGCCAGGAGCAGCAGGGAGGCGATGGTGAGCAGGGAGTTGAACCAATTCGAAAACAGATTCTCGCGCAGCCAGTGAACGACGCCGATGGCGGCGGCGGGCGGCGGGGACGGAGGATCGGGGATGAAGGCCTTGATCGGGGTACTCATCGTTCCACCACCTGCACCTTGGCGTTGAACCAGTTCATGCCCATGGACAGGACGAGGTTGATGGTCAGGTACACGGCCATCCACATGCCGATGACCTCGATGGCCTGATCGTTCTGGCCGATGATCGTGCCGCCGATGGAGACCATGTCCGGGTAGCCGATGGCCACGGCCAGCGAGCTGTTCTTGACCAGGCTGGTGTAGTCGTTGGTGGTGGCCGGGATGCACACCCGCAGGGTCTGGGGCAGGATGATCTTGCGCATGATCAGCCCGGGCTTGAGCCCCAGGGCCTTGGCCGCGTCGATCTGCCCCTTGTCCACGGACTCGATGCCGCTGCGCACGTTCTCGCCGATGAAGGCGGCAGTGTACAGCACAAGCCCGGCGAGCAGGGCCGAGAACTCCGGCCTGAGCACCATGCCGCCCGTGAAGTTGAAGCCGTGCAGCTCCGGCGTGTCAAAGGTCATGGGCCGCCCGGCGAGATAATACGCCGCCAGGGGCAGGCCGACCAGCAGCCCCAGGGACAGCCACCCGGCGGGCAGCCCCCGGCCGGTAACGTCGCGCATCCGCCTGGACTTGCGCATCAGCAGGAACGAGGCCAGGGCAGCCGCTGCCAGCGCGGAGCCCACCCAGCCCATGGCGCCCAGGAACTCGGGACGCGGCATGAAGATGCCCCGGTTGTTGATGAAGATGTCGCCGAAGGGAACCATGCTGTTGCGCGGGCTGGGCAGAAAGGCCAGCAGGACGGAGTAGCAGAAGAACAGGGTCAGCAGGAGCGGAACGTTGCGCAGCACCTCGACGTAGACGGCCCCCAGCCGGGCCACGAGCCAGTTGCGCGAGACGCGGGACACGCCCACCAGAACGCCCAGGATGGTGGCAAGCACGATGGACAGGGCGGACACGAACAGGGTGTTGAGCGTGCCTATGAGAAATGCATAGCCGTAGGAATCGGCCGGGGAATACGGCAGGAGGGTGTCGTTGATGGGCAGCCCTCCCTCCACGGACAGGAACCCGAAGCCCGAGGCGATGTTTCGCGCCTCAAGGTTGGCCTGGGTGTTGTAAAACAATTGCAGCGCCACGTAGAGGATGCCGCCGACCACCAGGGTCTGGGCCAGGAGCGCTGGCAACTGCTCTCTCAATTTCGAAGCTTTCAAGGGAACCGGCTTTGTCTTGAGGTGAATGAACGGCCGCACCGGCCGAAAGCTCGACCGGTGCGGCGTGTTTGTTTTGCTTGGGCTGTCCGGCTAGCGGATCGGCATGGCGTAGATCAGGCCGCCCTTGGTCCACAGGTTGTTGTGGCCGCGAGGGATGTTCAGCGCAGTGTCGGGGCCGAAGTTGCGGTCGTACATCTCGCCGTAGTTGCCCACGGCCTGGATGGCCCGGACCAGCCAGTCGTTGTCCAGGTTGATGAAGGAACCGACCTCGCCGGTGGCGCCGAGCATGCGCCTGACGACCGGGTCCGTGGACTTCTCTTTCATCTCCAGAACGTTGGCCTGGGTGATGCCCTTCTCTTCCGCCTCGATGAGACCATAGAGAACCCAGGTGACCAGGTCCTTCCACTGGTTGTCGCCATGGCAGACAAAGGGAGCCAGGGGTTCCTTGGAAAAGGTCTCGGCCAAAATGACGTGTTCACCGGGGTTGGAAGCGCCCGCACGCAGGGACGCCAGCTGGCTGACGTCGGTGGTGAAGGCATCACAGCGGCCCGCCACGTAGGCGTTGAAGGCCTCCTTCTTGGAGTCGAAGACCACGGTTTCCAGCTTGATGTTGTTGGCGCGGGCATAGTCGGCCACGTTGAGCTCGGAGGTGGTGCCGGAGACCACGGCCACGGAAGCGCCGTCAAGCTCGGTCCCCTTGGTCACGCCCAGGCCCTTCTTCACCATGAGGCCCTGGCCGTCGTAGAACAGGACCACGGTGAAATCCACGCCCTGCTTGCCGTCGCGCTTCATGGTCCAGGTGGTGCCGCGGGAGAGATCGACCTGGCCGGACGAAACGGCGACGATCTTCTGCTTGGAGGCGAGGGGAACGAATTTCACGGCTTCGGGGTCCTTGAGCACGGCGGCGGCCACGGCGCGGCCCATGTCGGCGTCGAAGCCGGTCCAGCGGCCGTTGGAGTCGGGGGCGGAGAAGCCGGCCACGCCCTCGCTGACGCCGAGAACAAGAACGTTATTCTGCTGCACGCGCTCCAACGTGCCTGCCATGGCAACGGACGCCACGGCCACCATCATGATGGACAACAACAATTTCCCCACAAGTTTCATCCTCTCGCTCCTTTACCATCGTTCGAAATAGCGACTCGGGCATGAGTCAGAATGTTACAGTCGTGTGACAAACATGTTGCAGACCGGAGGCCCCCCTGTCAATGGAAAGGCTCCCCGCAAGCAAGGAGCGACGCGAGGCAACCGCCCGGGCGGCCAACGCGGAAGCCGGATAGAATAGAAATAATTGCTGGAAAATCAGGCAACTACTCGGCCGTATCGGTCTCGCCGGACGAGCCCGCCGGGCCGCCGTCGGCAAAACCGTCTATGGCGCCGAGCACTCCGGCCACGACCCGGGCCAGTTCCGGCGGCATCCCCACCGAGGAGAAGCCGTCAAGGAGCGCGGCGGGGTCCACGCCGTGCTCCCCGGCCAGAGTGCGGATGGCGTCTTCAAGCTGTTTGTCCATGTTTCCTCCCAAAAAATTAGCGTGATACCACAAAGCCCTTGAACGACTCTGACGAGGCGAAGGATCCGGCCGGAGTTGCCGAAGGCGGCAGGTCCATCCTCGCGGCACGGCCCACGAAAACAGCGGGTTTCCTGACCTCCATGCGCCACTTCCTCGGCGTGTCCGAGGTGCAGAACAGGTCGAACACCTCGGCGTCGCCGGAGGGCTCGATGGCCAGGACGGACGCGGTGCGGGAGGTGACGCCCGCGGCCTGATCCGAGGCAAAGACCATCATCGAGTACTGATAGCCCGTCTCCAGGTTCTCCCACTTGACCGGGATCCGCGCAGGCACGGTGTCCAGGGCGTGGGCGATGCGGCGCACATC
>CAMYLL010000065.1 GCA_947259235.1 uncultured Pseudodesulfovibrio sp.
CGCCCTGGGCGAGGTGGACGTCATCTTTGCCGCGGCCTCGACCAAAAACGATTACTCCACGGCCTACTCCATCGCCCGCCCCCACATGAAGGAGGGCGTACAGGTGATCCAGCTGGGGTTTCCCATGACCAAGGACGAGGACGAGCTGAACGCGGCCTGGCAGGCCAATGCCAAAACCGTGGCCGCAGTGCTGGACCAGGGGCTCGACGCCGCCTTCCTGACCCTGGGCGACCCCCTGACATACTCCACCTATGGCTATCTCCAGCGGACCCTGCTGGCCATAGACCCGACCATCAAGCTCCAGGCCATCCCGGGCATCACCTCGTTCCATGCGGCCGCCGCCAAGATCGGGCTGGTCCTGTGCGAGTCCAAGGAGTCGCTGCTCATCACCTCGGGCGTCTCGGACCCGCACACCCTCGAAGCACAGCTTGACGTGGCCGACAACGCTGTTATCCTCAAAGCCTACAAGAACTTCGAGGAGATCAGGGACACCCTGACCCGGCTGCGCCTGTCGGACAAAACCGTCCTCGTCTCGCGGCTGGGCATGGACGACGAGTCCATCCTCATGGACATCAAGGACGCACCGGCGACGCCCCACTATTTCTCGCTGGCGCTGGTCAAGAAAAGCAAAAAGCAATGAAGCAAGCAATAGTCCTCGCCGCCTTCGGCTCCCGCCACGAGAACGCCGCCGCCTCCCTGGCCCACATCACCGAGCGCGTGCGCCGGGCGCACCCCGACGTGCCCGTCTGCGTGGCCTACACCTCGAAGACCATCCGGGGGCACCTGGCCCAGGCCGGAGAGGCCGTGGAGTCCGTGCCCGATGCGCTGGCCCGACTGCTGGCCGAGGGGACGACCCATGTCGTGGTCCAGTCCCTGCATCTGATCCCGGGAACCGAGTTCCACGGGCTACTGGAGCTGGCCAACGAGCTGATGCTGCGCGAGGGCGGATTCAGCCGGGTGGAGGTGGGCTTTCCACTGGTAGCGGGCGAGGCCGGGATGGACGCCGTGGCCGAGGCGATCCTGTCCGAAACCCTCAAGGGCCGGGGCGACAACGATGCCGTGCTGTTCATGGGCCACGGTACAAAACACGACGGCAACGTTTACTATGAAGCTTTACACCAGGCGTTCCAGAAACGCGACCGGACCGTGCACATGGGCGCCATGGAGGCTGAGCCGGGCATAGACGCCATCATCGAGCGGTTCACCCGCGACGGCGTGCGCAAGGCGTATCTGCTCCCCTTTCTCTTCAGCGCGGGCTGGCACGCGGCGCGCGACATGGTGGGCGAGGACGAGGCAAGCTGGAAGACCCGCCTGGAGCAGGCAGGCATCCGTTGCGAGGCGATCCTCAAGGGCGCGGGCGAATACGACGCCCTGGTCGATATCTGGCTCGCCCATCTGGACGATGCCATACGCCGCCTCTCCCGCTGCTGACAGACTGGCCCCAAAATCCCATTACCGATGTAGAGCGCCCCGTGGCGATCCTTCGGGTCATGCAGACTGTTTCCTCAGGCACAGCATCTTTTCTCACGGCAGAAGCCCCTCTCCCGGCCCCGCGCCGTCCGCGAGATGCTCATTTACACCCGGATGCCCATGGGCTAGTCTGCCCGCGTCAAGGAACGCAACGGTGAGCATACACATACACACAGCAGACGGCGGACGGGTCGCCCTGGAACCGCGCCCGGGGGAGACCCTGGCCCGTACCATCTTCCTGAGCAGGCTATGGCACGGCGTGCCCCTGTGCTCGGGCCTGGGCAAGTGCGGCCTGTGCCGCGTGCGCTTTGTTTCCGAGGCTCCGGCCTGGGGCCGTGACGAGCTCAGGAAGCTCGGGCAGGATGGCGTGGACCAGGGGTGGCGGCTGGCCTGTCTTCACCCCTCTGAACCATGCGAGGTGGAGCTTCCCGCCCCGGCGCGCAGCCAGCGGGCAGTGCGCACCCTCTCCCCGGCCAGCGGCGACTTCACCCTGGCCGTCGACCTCGGCACCACCAGCGTTCACTGGACCGCTCTCTCCGGCTCCACGCCCGTGGCCACCGGCCAGGAGCTCAACCCGCAAACAGGCATGGGCAGCGAGGTCATGTCCCGGCTGGCCGCAGCGTCCACGGCCGAGGGCCGCTTCGTGCTGCGCGCGCTGATCACAGACAGGCTGACGGAGATCGCGTCCATGGCGGCCCGCAACATGGGCGGCAGATGTACCGCCCTGGCCGTGTCCGGCAACCCGGCCATGACCTATATCCTCCTGGGCAGGAAGCCCGATGATCTGGCCAGCGCGCCCTATACTCTTTCCTACACCGGCGGCGACGAGAAGAAGCTCGGCGCAGGCCTGCCCCCGGCTTACATCCCCCCGCTCCTCGCCCCGTTCGTGGGGGCGGACATCAGCGCGGGGCTGGTGGCCATTGAATACGGCGACGCGCCGCAGTATCCATTTCTGCTGGCGGACCTCGGCACCAACGGCGAGTTCGTCCTCGCCCTGTCGCCGCAGGAGCGGCTGTGCGCCAGCGTGCCCATGGGCCCGGCCCTGGAGGGCGTAGGGCTCTCATTCGGACGCACGGCGGGACCGGGCGCGGTCACCGGCTACACCCTGACTCCCGCCGGGCTGAACGCCACCCGCTACCCTGGCCCCCCGGACGGGCCGCCCGGCATGACCGGCACGGGCTATCTTTCCCTGGTCGCCATCCTCCTGCGCCACGGCGTGCTGGACGACGCGGGCCGCTTCGGCCCCGGGGCGACCCCGCTGGCGGCCCGGCTGGCCGCCCGGCTGACCACCATTGCGGGCGAGCCCGCCCTGGCCCTGGATGACGGTCTCTCCCTCCCCGCCTCGGACATAGAGGAAATCCTCAAGGTCAAGGCGGCCTTCAACCTCGCCATGTCCGCCCTGCTGGGCGCGGCGGGGCTGACCCCGTCCAGGCTCGCGGCCATCCACATCGCCGGAGCCCTGGGCGAGCACGTCTCCCTCGACGACCTGGAGACCCTCGGCTTCCTGCCCCCCGGGGCAAAGGCCAGGGCCGTCAAGGCGGGCAACACGTCCCTCAGGGGGACCGAACTGATACTGACCGATCCCGGCGCGCGGGCCTTTGCCCAGACGCTGCCGGACACCATAACCGGACTGGACCTGACCGCCGATGAATCCTTCGGCGACAGGTACATGCAAAGGATGCGCTTCACCTATGTCGATTGACAGCCTGTTTCCCAACATCACGGCAGAGAACGAGGCCGAGCTTGAGCGCTTCGGCGAGATCCTCAAGCGGGTCTGGCCCCTCAAGGCCAAGCACCGCGACCAGCTCAAGTACGACATCCGCGACATGTCGCGCTCGCTGACCAACGAACGCTCCGAGCGGCGGCCGGACTACATGGGCGACGCCCGGTTCCTCTCGCCCTATCTGTGCTATTTCCTGCCCTGGAACCTCTATCGCATGTCCCGGCTCTTCGCGGGCATGGAGTTCGACATTCCCGACGGCGGGGAGGTGGTCGATCTCGGCTCCGGCCCGCTCACGGCGGTCATCGCCCTGTGGATGTCCCGCCCCCATCTGCGCGACCGCGCGCTGACCTTCACCTGCATGGACCGCGTGCCCAAATCCATGCAGGCGGGCCTCAAGCTGTTCGAGGCCGTGGCGGGCAAAAGCCCCTGGCGCATCAAGACGGTCAAGGCGGCCTTCACCGACCGCATCATGCGCAAGGCGGACCTCGTGATCATGGCCAACGCCCTCAACGAGCTGGACTGGTCGGGCCGCACCGCCCGTCCCCAGGCGGAAAAGCTCGCCCGACACCTGATCGGCGCGTGCAAGGACACGGGCCGCATCCTGCTCATCGAGACAGGCGTGCGCCTCACCGGGCGGATCATCGCCGAGATGCGCGGGCAGATGCTGGCCAACGGGTTCAAACCCATCGCCCCCTGCCCCCACGCCCTGGAGTGCCCCATGCCCGCCACGGGACAGGGCGCGCCGTGGTGCCATTTCAACTTCTCGGTCAAGGGCGCGCCCAAGTGGCTGGAGATGCTCTCGGCCGAGGCGCGGCTGGACAAGACCGGCGTGTCGCTCAACTTCCTCTACCTCTCGCGCAACGGGGCCAAGGACTGGGGCGCGGTGCGCGTCATCTCCGAGCCCTTCGGCCTGCACGGCGGCAACGGCCAGTACGCCTGCTCCGACAAGGGGCTGACCCTGGTGGACTACGGCTTTAAGCAACGGCCGCTCTTTCCGGGCCAGGCCATGGTCCCGGACTGGCCCGCCGAGCCCAGGAAGGACCTCAAGTCCGGCGCGCTGATCCTGCCGTACAAGACCCCGTCCGAAGTCAAATGAACATCATCGACCTCGGACTGATCGGATACACCCAGGCAGAGGCGTTGCAGCTCAAGGCCCTGGAAGCCGTCACCGCCGGAGAGCAGGCCAACACCCTCTTCCTGCTGGAGCACCCCAAGGTCATCACCCTGGGCCGCCAGGGCGGAGCCGAGAACCTGCACGCGGACGCGGCCTTCCTTGCCGCGCAGGGCATAGAGCTGGCCCAGACCGCGCGCGGGGGCAACATCACCTGCCATTTCCCGGGCCAGTTGGTGGCCTATCCCATCTGGCGGGTGGAGCGGCGACCCGGCGGCATGAAGAAATTCTTTCACGACATGGAAGAGGCGGTCATACGGACCTGCGCCCGGTTCGGCGTGGGCACGGTTCGCCGCCCCGGCCACCCCGGCGTGTGGGTGGACGAGACACGGAAAATATGCTCAATGGGCATCGGCGTGCGCCGCTGGGTCACCTATCACGGCCTGGCCCTCAACGTGGGGCGCGACGTCAGCCTGTTCGAAATGATCACCCTGTGCGGCATCCAGGGAGCGAGACCGACCTCGCTCTCCACAGAGGCCGGACGCGACATCACCATCGAGGAAGCCAAGCATGTCTTTGCCCAAGAGTTCGGAGAAGCCTTTGCGGATTCCGCCGTGGCTGCGGATCAAGCTCCCCAAGAGTGAGAACTTCTCCTGCACCTCCGGCCTCATCGAGGACCTGCACCTGAACACGGTCTGCCAGAGCGCCAAGTGCCCCAACAAGTGGGAGTGCTTCTCCAGGAACGTGGCCACCTTCCTGATCATGGGCAGCATCTGCACGCGCAACTGCGCCTTCTGCAACATCGCCCCGGGCCGCATGGAACCCCTGGACGCGGACGAACCCGCCCGCGTGGCCGAGGCCGCCCGGCGGCTCAAGCTCAGACACGTGGTCATCACCTCCGTCACCCGCGACGACCTGCCCGACGGCGGGTCCGCCCACTTCGCGGCCACCATCACGGCAGTTCGCCGGGCCATGCCCGGCTGTACGGTGGAGGTGCTCATCCCCGACTTCCAGGGAGACGAATCCGCCCTGCGCACCGTGCTCGACGCCCGGCCCGAAGTGCTCAACCACAACCTCGAAACCGTCCCCGCCCTCTATCCCGCCATCCGGCCCCAGGCGGACTACCGCCAGAGCCTGACCCTGCTTGAACGCTCCAAGGCCATGGCTCCGGCCATCCCCACCAAGAGCGGCATCATGGTCGGCCTTGGCGAAACGGACGAGCAGATCCTGCCCGTGCTCGACGATCTGGCCGCCATCGGCTGCGACATCGTGACCATCGGCCAATACATGCAGCCCACGCGCCATCACCCGCGCGTCACCCGCTACGTGGAGCCCGCCGTCTTCGACACCTATGCCGAACAGGCCAGGGCGCGCGGCATCCGCCATGTGTTCAGCGCCCCCCTTGTCCGCTCCAGCTACAACGCCGAGCAGTTCGTCACGCCCGACACGGCCCGGGCTCCGAACGAATAACCGGCCACGGTTCCCATATCGTACTCGACCCGGTAACCCCCAGGGCACCGGGTCGCGGCCGTTTCCCCCCCACTCGCTCCTCAAACCCGACACCGCCGCCAATCCCGAATTATAATATGGACCATTTCCATACGTGCTAGTCTTGTGACAAACATTTTACGGAGGCGTATCATGAAGAGGATTCTATTGATTCTGGCGTGTCTCGGCATACTGACGACCGGCTGGCCGGCCATGGCCCAGATGGGCGGTGGCCACATGATGTCGGGCGGCCACGGTGTTCCCGGCGGCGCATGGGGTTCGTATCAGGCGACCCCGGAACAGGAGGCGGCAGTCAAGGAGATCATGGACAAGTATCAGCCGTCCATAACGGCGACGGCCGAAAGGATATGGGCCGCCCGGGCGGAGCTCAACGGCGAGCTGGCCCGCGACACGATCGACAGGAATACGGTCAAGACCCTGGCAAAGAAGATCGGTGGCATGCTCGCCCAGTCCTACGAGATGCAGGTGGAAATGCTCATGGAAATGCGCGCCAAGGGGCTGTCCTACTATGGCATGGGCATGATGCACGGCGGCCTGATGCACGGCGGCATGATGGGCGGTGGCATGATGGGCGATAGCATGCCGGGCATGATGCCGGGCGGCTGGCAGGGACCGGAACGCGACGAAGATGGCCGCGGATACATGCCGCAGCAACCGTGACCCGTGAATCGCCCGGCCAGATCATAGTGATCACGAGGACGGTTCGGGCGGCTAGACGAGCCAGTCGCGTATGCGCAGATCGATCTGGGGGATGCCCCGATAGCGGTCGATTTTTGGCGTGAAGGCGAAGCGCATGGCCTGGCCCTTGGTGTCCCTGGGAAACAGCTTGCCCATCCGCCATGCCTTGCCCGAAAGACGGGCGCCGGTCTCGGCGTCCGCCAGCACGAGCTTGACGTGCTCGTTCTCGCGTCCGAACAGACGATACTCGGCCACGGTCACGGGGGCCGAGGCAAAGACCGGCTCCGGGTTGCCCAGGCCGAAAGGCTGGAGCAGCTCAAGCTCCTGAAGCAGAGTGTTGGTGATCTGGACAAAGGGCAGCTCGCGGTCGAGCTTGAGGGTCGGGGTCAACGGGTCCGGGCCGAGGCGGCTGATGACGAACTCGTTGAACTGCGTGCGCAATGCGTCCAGGTTCTCGGGCAGCAGGGACAGGCCCGCAGCCTGCTTATGGCCGCCGAAACCGGCCAGCAGCGGGCTGACGGCCTTGAGGCTCTCGTGCAGGTCAAACTCGGATATACTACGGCCCGAGCCCTTGAGCAGACCGCCCTCCTCCCGGGAGCAGAGCAGGAGCGTTGGCCTGTAGTAACGCTCCACCACCCGCGAGGCCACGATGCCGATGATGCCGGGATGCCAGTGGTCGGAGTGGAGCACCAGCCCGGCCATGTCCTTCATGGTCTCTGCCTGGGCCAGCGCCTCATCGGCAATCTCCTGCTCCTGGCGGCGGCGCTCCATGTTGATGGCGTTGAGTTCCTGGGCAATGGGCATGGCCTCGTCAAACGTCCTGGCCAGCAGGAGCCGCAGGGCCTTGCCCGGATCGCCCATGCGTCCGGCCGCGTTGATTCGCGGTGCGAGGTTGAAGCCGATCTGTCCCGCACCCAGCTCTGCCGTGCGCTCATAGTCGCTGACCACCTTGAGCGCCGCCATGCCCGGTCGGGCGGCCTCCTTGATCAGCAGCAGGCCATTCTTGACCAGAATCCTGTTCTGCCCCGTGAGCCGGACAACGTCGGCCACGGTCCCCAGGGCCACGAGGTCGAGCAATGGACGCACATCCACAGGCTCGCCCGGCAGGAGCCTGTTGAGGGCGCACACGAGCATGAAGGCGACACCGACCCCGGCCAGATCGTCGCACGGGCCGCCCTCGGCCAGGCGAGGATTGCACAGGGCGTGGGCATCGGGCAGCTCGTCCCCGGGCAGGTGATGGTCAGAGACGGCCACGAGCATGCCCAGCTCGCGGGCACGGGCCACGGGCGCCATGTCGGAGATGCCGCAGTCCACGGTGAGGAGCATCCGCGCCCCATCCGCGGCCAGCCGTTCCACCCCCGGCACGTTCATGCCGTAGCCCTCCTCCATCCGGTTGGGCAGGTGATGCATGGCCTCGATGCCGCGCATGGAGAGAAATTGCAGGACCACGGCCGTAGCCGTGATGCCATCCACATCGTAGTCGCCCCAGATGGCGAGTTTGCGTCCCTCCCTGATGCCGGAGGCCAGCACCTCGGCGGCTTCTGTCAGGCCGGGGACCTCCGAGGGCGCGGCCAGATGGCGCAGCCCGGGGCTCAGGAATCGGTCCATGTCCTCCACGGTGGTCAACCCGCGACTCCAGAGGATATCGACGATAAGGGGAGACACCGACAGCGTTTCGGCCATGGCGTGGGACGAGGACGGCGCTTTCTCGCCGCGAGATTTCCAGATGCAGGGCAAATCAGATTCCTGGCAGGGTTAGGAGAGCAGTCTGACGAACTGTTCTATGTCTTCGGATTCCTTGAGTTCCTCGGCCAGCTCCATGACCTCGTCCACTTCCATCTCCAGATCGGGGCACAGGGCTTCGAGCCTGTCCGCGTAGCGCCCCTCCTCGTCCTCCACGGCGTGGGCCGCGCAATCCGAGAGGCTGATGACCGTGGATTCGTTGGAATGACCGGGGGATAGCTCCGGCGCGTGATGCCAGTTGACCGGCTCCACCAGCGCGGGCGGCAGGTCCCAGGACTTGAGCACAAGAGCACCGATGACGGCGTGGTCCATTCCCCAGTATTCGTCCTCGGCCTCGGCGTCGAACATGTCCTCGGACTCGGCCAGCTCGCGGATGGCGGCCCAGTCGTCCGGGCGGCGCAGGGCCGTGATCAGCTTGCCGATGTCATGAAGCAGCCCGGCGGTGAACATGTTGTCCGGCTTGCCCACCTCGGTGAGACGCGAGATTTCCTTGGCGATCATGCCCACGAAAAACTGATGCTTCCAATATTCGCCCAGGTCGAAATCCGCAGGCATGTCGTAACGCGACGCCAGGCCGTTGACGCCCAGGGTGAGCACGATGTTGCGGATCTCGGACATGCCCAGCACGGCTGCGGCGCGGGACACGGACTGCACCTCGGCCTGAAGGCCGTAATAGGCCGAGTTGGCAAGGCTCAGGATGCGCGTGGTCAGCCCCTGATCGTTGCCCATGGTCTTTCCCACCTCTTCGAGAGAAACCATGGAGGCAGCCCCGGTCTGGACGAAAAGCTTCCTGAGAACCTCCGGGGAAAAGGGAAGATCGTCCCGCATCCTGGGAAGCTCCCGCAAAAAACTCTGTATCTTGTCCTGGTTCATGAAAGCTCCTGGCCGACCGGCCGTCAATCCATCTTCAATGACACGGGCGCGGAGGTCTTGCCATTACCCGATCCCGCCTTGCCGTTGGCCGCAGGGCTTCGCTCTTTCGATTTGGCCGCCCTGCTCTCTCCTGAGTCCCCGGCAGGCGACCCATCGTCCTTGTTCACATGGCCCTCGCTCTTGAGGAAGGCCCAGAACATCCGGCTCTCCTTGAGGGCGGGGTTCACCTGCAGGCTCTTGCGGAGATATTTCTTGCACCCCTCCACGTCGCCCTTCTCGTAATAGCAGCGGGCGATGTTGTGGAACAGGTGCTCGTCGTCCTCGACCAGATTCTCGGCCCGCAGATAATATTGCAACGCCTGCTCGTACATCTTGTTTTTGCGCATGTTGATGCCGAAGTCGTTGAAGAGGTGCTTGTGCTCCTCCTCAAAGGCGGCTTCCAGGCCGACGATGCGTTCGAAAATGTCATTGGCCCTGACCTGGTCGCCCCGGTCGAGATAGGTCAGGCCGAGGCCGAAGTTGGCGCGGACGTTCTCCTCGTCGATATCCGTGGCCCGCTTGAACTCGAACTCGGCGCTGTATGCCGCGCCGCGCTCGCGGTGCTTTTCGCCGCGCACCACGGCCTCGTCCATCTGCCTGATGGCCGGATACACGGTGGACATGTAGAACTCTGGTTCGGGATTGAACTTGGTCAGGAATTCATCGCGATCAAGGGTGCGCTTGGGGCCGGATGGGACATAGTTGCGGTTAAGAGGCTGCACGGCGATCGTGCCGTCTTCCTTCTCCTCGCCGCTCCAGTAGGTCTTCTGGATGGTGCGCCGCTGTGTGGTGCCGGTGCCGACCTTGGCCACGGCCTGGGTGGAAAAGACCCCCTTGATCTTTTCCGCGCCGTCGCGAACGACCCCTCGACCGACGTGCTCCCTATCCTCTTGGTCTACCATCCGCTCCCCCTGATCAGGCTGTTCGCATCTCCTCAAGTATGCTTCGCACGGCATCCGCCGGGGACGTCGCCCGGGTCACGGGCCTTCCCACCACGAGGAAGTCCGACCCGGACCGGACAGCCTGGGCGGGAGTGACCACTCTGCGCTGGTCGTCGCACCCCGACGAGGCGGGGCGGATACCGGGCGTCAGGCAGATGAACAGGTCACCGCATGACGCCTTCACCCTTTCGACTTCCAGCCCGGAACAGACCACTCCATTTACGCCATATTGCTTGGCTTTCACAGCAAGGTCAAGGGCCATTTCCGAAGGGTCGGGCGCGGGCGAGACGGGCA
>CAMYLL010000066.1 GCA_947259235.1 uncultured Pseudodesulfovibrio sp.
CATAAGCAGGTTCCAGAGCCGGTGCTGGTTATCGCGTCTGCCGCTGTGGTGGTCCGCCATCTGTCGCGCCACCAGTCGGGCGTCGAACAGCCCGTGTTGTTCGAGGCGTTCGGGGCTGAGCAGGTCCCCGGCCCATTCCTTGAGCGGGCCGCGAAGCCAGGCGTCCAGGGGCACGTCGAACCCGGCCTTGGGGCGGTCCACCAGGGGTCGGGGCACGTATCTGTCAAGCACGCGCCGCAGGATCGTCTTGCCCCGGCCGCCCTGCACGAGCATGGACAGGGGCAGCCGCCAGGCGAACTCCGCCACGCGGTGGTCGAGATAGGGCGCCCGCGACTCCAGGGACACGGCCATGGTGGCGCGGTCCACCTTGTGCAGGATGTCGCCGGGCAGGTAGGTCATGGTGTCGAGGTATTGCATCCAGCGCGTATAGTCGGCCAGGGGCGGCCACTGGTCCGGGCTGTCCACCATGGTGGACGGTTCGGGCGTTGACGCGCCGGGAACCAGGGCCGGGGGGTCGGGCCAGGTGGAGACGAGCCGCTTGTAGAGGCTCTCGCACGTCCGCGCGGTCAGGGCGTCTGCCAGCTTGTGCGCCTTGAGCCCTGGCGTGCGGATGCGGGCCAGTCGGGGCAGGAGGGTTCCGGCGCCCCGGAAGAACGCGTCCCACCCGCCGGGCGGCACAAGCCGGACCGCTGCGGCGGCGGCGCTCCCGAGGGTCGGGGGCAGATGCCGCAGCCGCGCCCATATGGCCGGGGCCGAGACGTGCCGGTTGTATCCGGCGAACAGCTCGTCCCCGCCGTCTCCGGTGAGGCAGACCGTGACGTGGTCGCGCGTGAGCCGGGAGACCATGTAGGTGGGCAGTTGCGAGGCGTCGGAAAACGGCTCGTCGTAGACGGCGGGCAGTTCCGAAACCAGGGCAAGGACGTCTGCCGGGGAGACGGTGAGCGAGGTGTGCTCCGTGCCCAGGTGGGCGGCCACGCGGGCCGCGTCGGCGGATTCGTCGTAGTTGGCGTCGGCAAAGCCTATGGTGAAGCTCTTGACCGGGCGGCTCGACTCGGCCTGCATCAGCGCGGTGATCAGGGACGAGTCCACCCCGCCGGAGAGCAGCGCGCCCAGCGGCACGTCCGAGAGCATCTGGTTCCTGACCACGCCGCGCAGCAGGGCTTCGAGCTGATCGGCGGCCTCGGTCTCGCTGCCGGAAAAGGGATCGGCCTGGGCGCGGTTCACGGTCTCGCGCAGGGTCCAGTAGGGGACGGGTTCGGGCAGGGGCCCGGCAGGACGGTCCGCCCGCAGGGTCAGCAGATGGCCGGGGGGGAGCTTGTACACATCATTGTGGATGGTGTGCGGCTCGGGCACGTATTGATAGCGCAGGTAGAGGGCCAGGGCGTCCATGTTCAGCCCGGAACCGAACCCGGGATGGGCGCGCAGGGCCTTGAGCTCGGAGCCGAAGACCAGGGCGCGGCCCGCTTGGCCAACCCGGCCATAGTACAGGGGCTTCTCGCCCATGCGGTCGCGGGCCAGGGTCAGCACGCCCTCGTCCCTGTCCCACAGGGCAAGGGCGAACATGCCCGTCAGCCGGGCCAGAGTCCCAGCCACGCCATAGACGCCGAAAGCGGCCAGCAACACCTCGGTATCGGAATCCCCGCGCCAGGGCAGGAACGGACCGCCCGACGCCTCCAGCTCGCGCCGGAGTTCGAGGTAGTTGTAGATTTCGCCGTTGTAGGTCAGGACGAGGCGGCCGTCCCGGCTGGCCATGGGCTGGGCTCCGCCGGTGGAAAGATCAATGACAGCCAGACGGCGATGGCCCAGGCCCACGCCCGCCGCCGGGTCGGCATACTCGCCGGAGCCGTCCGGGCCGCGATGGGCCATGGTCAGGGCCATGCGCCGCGCCAGCTGGCGCGCGCCCGCCTCGTCGCCCATCAGGGCGGGATCAATGAAGCCGGTTATTCCGCACATTATGCGGCCTGTCTACCAGCCGGGCCGACCTTTGGGCAAATGGTTTTACCCTGTCCCGTATGGACGCCCGGCCCGCTTTCGCGTATTCCGTACCGAAGTATGTCCACGCCCAGAACAGCACCACGCGCAACACCCGGACGCGAGCCGCGCACAACCGACGCCGAGCAACCCGTCAAAGACGGCGCAGCCAGGGCCGCGCGGAAAAAACGGCGCACCCGCGATCCCGAGTCCGCCACCTTCATCAGGACCATGATCTGGGTGACGGTGGTCTGCGGCCTGTTCCTGGCCGGGCAGGGCATACGCTACCATTTCAACCTCGCCCAACTCCGCGAGATCAGGGAGCAGACCAACGCCCTGTACTCCTCGGTCCTCGGGCCCGACATCGGCCAGTCGCCCTTTGGCAGGCTCCAGTTCGAGCAGGGCAAGCTCTCGGCCCGCCACCGCATCGGGCTGGACCCCCTGGCCGTGCTCGCCGCCCTGAGCCATCCGGCCGTGGAGAGCCTGCGCCTGGAGGGACTGGTGCTGACCGGCATGCGCGGCCGCGTGCGCGGATTCTTCGGCCCCAACGTGGACCGCTTCGACGACTACGTGGACGACCTGTCCAGGGACGAGCAGTTCTACTTCTCCCTTGAAAAAAGGGAAGAGGTCTTCGGCGGCATCACCTTCAGCCTCGTGGTGGAGCCCAAATGACGAAGCGCGCCACGAAATATTTCTGGAGCGACTGGCCCGAGCCCTCGCGGCAGCGGCTCTTCCGCCTCGCGCCCATGGGGACCGTGATCCTCACCCTGAGCGTGTTCATCGGCATGCGCCTGTTCGCCGGGACCGTCACCCAGCAGATCGAGGAGAGCAAGGCCCAGTACGGCCGCGTCCTGCCCCTGGTGGAGGACATCCGATCCCTGCGCGCCCAGCAGGGCGACCTCGCGCACCTGGCCGTGGAAAAGGCGGTCTGGGCCATCATCGACGACCTGCTCATGGAGCAGCACCTGACCTCCATCCGCGACACCCGCCTGAACGAGGACGAGACCGCCCTCCAGGTGACCTTCACCGGCATCTCCCTCAACTCCCTGGCAAAGTTCCTGCTCGCCCTGCGCGACCGGGCCAGCCTGCAAACCCGCGACTTCACCCTGACCAGAAACCCCGACGACCCGCGCCTGTGCGACGCCCACTTCGTCCTGGCCCGCTAGGAAGCATGACCATGGCCGCCAAACGACGCAAACCATCCTCTCTGCCCGGACGCATCCTGGCCCGGATGCTGCTCATGACCCTGGGCTTTCTCATGGGCGCGGCCCTGTTCACCCCGTGGGGCAAGATATGGGCCTCGGCCCTCTCCTCGCTGGATACGCGGATGCCCACGGTCAAGCTGCGCTGGGACGCCATCGACCGCGACGGCCCCTTCGGCTTCCGGGTCAGCGGGTTGCGGGTGGCCCTGGCCGACACGCCGGGCAGCTTCGTCTTTCGCCACGCCTATGTCAGGATGGGCTTGTCGCCCCTGGCCCATGTCCGGCTGGACACCGGCGGCTCCCAGTGCGCCCTGGACCTCTTCAGGAACGGAACCTTCGACTTCGAGGGCGACCTCAACCTGACCTCCCTGCTCGGCGGGGCGGACTTCAAGGGCATTCTCCACGTGGCGGGCAGCCTCTTCCTGCCTGCGGGGGCGACCCTGCCGGAGAGCGGCTGGCTCGACCTGCGCTCCCAGCAGCTGGTGCTGCCCGGAGACAAGACCGTGGCCGACCTCGCCTTTACCACCGAATTCCGCGACCGCGACATGGACGTGCGCGACTTTTCCATAGGCAGCCCCCTGACCCTGCACACCGCAGGGCGCGGGCTCATCGACCCGGTCAACGTCTACCGCACGTCCTTTGATCTCTCGGGCGAGCTGACCATCGGCCAGCGGACCATGCCCTACGAGCTCAGGGGAACCCTGGCCGACGCCATCTGGTAGCGAGGGCCGTCCTCAGGGCGGTTTGGACAGCCCAGCCTTGATAATTCCCCCGTTTTTCCTTACACCGTGAGCATCCCAACAACATCGAGGGGGAACGAATGAAGATATTGGTTGTCGGAAGCGGCGGACGCGAGCACGCACTGTGCTGGAAGCTCTCCCAGAACCCCAAGGTCGAGACCATCCTCTGCGCCCCGGGCAACGGCGGAACAGCCACCATCGGCGAGAACATCCCGATCAAGGATGACGACATCCCCGGACTGGTCGCCCTGGCCCGTGACAGGGAAGTGGACCTGGTCGTGGCAGGCCCCGAGCTGCCCCTGGTCCTGGGGCTGGCCAACGCCCTGGACCGCGAGGGCATCCCCTGCTTCGGCCCCAATGCCTACGCCGCGAATCTCGAAGGCTCCAAGGCCTTCTCCAAGAACGTCATGCATGAAGCGGGCGTGCCCACCGCACCCTTCCGCGTCTTTGACGAGCACGACGACGCCGTGGCCTTCATCAAGTCCAAGGGGACGCCCATCGTCATCAAGGCGGACGGACTGGCCGCGGGCAAGGGCGTGGTCGTGGCCGCCACCGAGGCCGAGGCGCTGGAAGCCCTGGACGACATGATGATCAAACGCTCCTTTGGCGCGGCCGGATCACGCGTGGTCATCGAGGAGGCCCTCAAGGGCGAGGAAGCCTCGTTCCTGGCCTTTTGCGACGGAACCAACTACGCCCTGCTCCCCTCCAGCCAGGACCACAAGGCCGTGGGCGAGGGCGACACCGGCCCCAACACGGGCGGCATGGGCGCTTACTCCCCGGCCCCGATCCTGCCCGAGGAAAAATACGTCGAGACCGCCGAGATGTGCATCCGGCCCATCCTCGAACATCTGGCCGCCAGGGGCGAGCCCTTCAAGGGCGTGCTCTACGCCGGGCTGATGTACACCGAAGACGGCCCCTCGGTCCTCGAATACAACGTCCGGTTCGGCGATCCCGAATGCCAGCCGCTGCTCATGCGCCTGGAGACCGACCTCTTGACCATCATGTTCGCCTGCATCGACGGCAAGCTGGACCAGATCGATGTCAGGTCCACGCCCCAGACCGCCTGCGGAGTGGTCATGGCCGCCAAGGGCTACCCCGGCAACTACCCCAAGGGCATGGAGATCAGCGGAATCGACGACGCCGACGCCATGGACGGGGTCAAGGTGTTCCAGGCCGGGACCCGGTACGAGGAGGGCAAAACCCTCACCTCCGGCGGCCGCGTGCTCTGCGTCACCGCCCTGGGCGACGACCTGGCCGCCGCGCGGAAGAAGGCCTATCAGGCCGTGGAAAAGATTCACTTCGACAACAGCTATCACCGCCGCGACATCGCCGACAAAGGGCTGAAGCGGTTAGGATAGGTTGACTTCCGGCCCCTGCCGCCGGACGAACCATCGGAAGCACCACAGACCTCTCGCATAAGGAGTTGCCATGCCCCAGGTCACTATTTTCATGGGTTCCATTTCCGACGAAGAGAAGATGCGGCCCTGTTCCGATCTGCTCAAGGAGTTGGGCATCGACCACGTCTTCACCGTGTCGTCGGCCCACCGCACGCCCGAGCGCACGGCGAAGCTGGTGGCCGAGTACGAGGCGGACGGCTGCCAGGTCTTCATCTGCGCCGCCGGACTGGCCGCGCATCTGGCCGGGGCCGTGGCCGCTAAGACCATCCGCCCGGTGATCGGCGTGCCCCTGACCGCCTCGCCGCTGGGCGGCATGGACGCCCTGCTCGCCACCGTGCAGATGCCCCCCGGATTCCCGGTGGGAACCGTGGCCCTGGACAAGGTCGGGGCCAAGAACGCCGCCTGGCTGGCCGCGCAGATCATCGCCCTGAACGACGAGACCGTGGCCGCCAAGATCAGGCAGGCGCGGGACGGGTTTAAGGCATCGGTGGAAAAGGACGCCGCCGGGCTGTAGGACATTTCACCACGGTCAGCGCCCCGGTCCCTCGGGCCGGGGCGCTTTGGTTCGTGATCCCCGGAAAACCCCATGCGCATCCTGCTCATCGACAACGCCGACAGCTTCACCCGCAATCTCGAACACCTGCTGGCAGCGGCCATTCCCGACGCGGAGGTGACCGTTGCGCCCCACGACGCACTGGCGTCCCTGGACCCGACCGGGGCCGATCTCGTGGTCATCTCCCCCGGCCCGGGCGCGCCCGGGGAATACGCCGGGTACGACCGGGTGTTTGAAACAGGCGTTCCCGTGCTGGGCATCTGTCTGGGCATGCAGATCATCAACCACTGGCGGGGCGGGCTGACTGAGCCGCTGTCCGGCTGCGTCCACGGCCGGGCCGAGGCCATGAGCTTCAACGGCGCGCGGCGCACCGTGGCCCGCTATCATTCGCTCCATGTGACCCGCACCGGCTCCGGGCTGGACGTCCTGGCCCGCAACGACCAGGGCGTCATCATGTGCCTGGGTTCCCGCCGGGCCAGGCTCCTGGGCTATCAGTTTCACCCGGAATCGTTCATGACCCCTGACGGAGGTGCGTTCATTGCCTTTGCCCTCGATTTTCTCAGCCTCCGTTGACCGATCCGCCTCCGTTGACCGGTCAACCTTCGACGGGCTGGCCTTCACCCTGGCCCGGGACATGGCGGCGGAGATGGTGCTCTCCGTGCCCGGCCATCCGGCGGCCACCGCCTCCCTCATCGGCGTCGCGCCCGTCGACGAGCTGGTCATGGACCGCTTGACCACGCCGGACGCGGTCAAGGCGTTCTGCTTCGGCTCACCGGGCCTGGCCATGGGCTTTGTCAGCTACACTTACGGCCTGCACCTGCGCGGTGTGGCCTCCGCCAAGCAGACGCGGTTCCCCCTGGGACACCTCAAGAAATATGCGGCAATGGCCGAATACGACGACCAGTCCGGCACGGCGACAGTGACCGGGCGGCCCGATGTCGTGACCAATGTGATGCGTGTCCTGCATGGCATGGCGAGCACATCGACTCCGGCCGCGCCGGGACGGGATGAATCCGCCGGGATCGCCCCGTGCGCCCCCGGCCTGGCCATGTCCCTGGACCGGACGGGCTACGAGGCCGGCGTGCGCGAGACCCTGGCCCTGATCCGCGCCGGGCACACCTATCAGCTCAATCTCTCCACCCGGCTCTCCCGACACTGCCCCGGCCTGGACCCTCTGGCCCTGTTCCAGACGCTCTGGCAGACCCGTCCCGCCCCTTTTTACGCCTACTTCACCTCCGGCCAGCACCGCGTCGTTTCCACCTCTCCAGAGCGATTCCTGCGCGTCAGGGACGGCCTCGCGCTCTCCCAGCCCATCAAGGGAACCCTGCACCTGGAGACGGAGCTTGCGCCGGGCCGCGCCCCGGACCCGGACCTTGTGGCGCGGCTCACCGGCTCGGCCAAGGAGCGGAGCTGTCCATGATCGTGGACCTCATCCGCAACGACCTCTCGGCCAACTGCGAATACGGCTCCGTGCGCGTGGACAACCACAAGTCCGTGTTCGCCGTGGACCGGCTGCTCCAGATGTACAGCGACGTCACCGGACGGCTGCGCCCGGACAGGGACTGCCTGGACCTCTTCTTCGACGCCTTCCCCGGCGGGTCCGTCACCGGCTGTCCCAAGAAGCGCTCCATGGAGATCATCGACGTCCTCGAACCGCACCCGCGCGACGTCTATTGCGGTTCCATCCTCATCGTGCGGGACGAAAAGAACATGGACTCCTCGGTGGCCATCCGCACCGCAGTGTATGACACGGACGACGCACGGCTCGACGTCTGGTCCGGCAGCGGCATCGTAGTGGACTCGGACCCGGCAAGCGAGTATCAGGAAACCATGGCCAAGGCGGAGAAATTTCTCACCATGGAGGAAGAATGATCCACTACTGCAAGGGCGAATACACGCACCGGGCCGTGACCCTGGAGCCCACCGAACCCGCCTTTCGCTACGGCGCGGGATTCTTCGAGACCCTCTATTACAACGGGCGCAGGACCTGCCACCTCGAACTGCATCTCGACAGGCTGCTCCACTCCCTGCGCGCCTATCAGGCGGACTACGAGACCATCGACTTCGAGGAGGTCCTCGGCCAGGTCATCAACCGAAACGGTCTTGAGACTTCCACGGCGCGGATCAACATATTCTATCCCATGGAAGCCCCTGCCGCCCATCCGGTGGTCATGGCCGCACCCTTTGAACCAAAGCCGTACAAGGCATACCGCGTCTGCCTGTGCGACGACCGGCACGTCTCCACCCTCAACGCCCAGAAGACCACAAGCTACATGTTCTTTCACCTCGCCCTGACCCGGGCGCGGGCGCGCGGGTTTGACGACGCGGCCCTGATCGACTTCGAAGACCGCCTGCTGGAGACAGCCACCGGAGCCCTCCTGCTGCAAAAGGACGGCGAATTTTTCGAGACGGACTCCCCCTACCGGCTCGCCTCCACCAGTCTGGCCCTTGCCAAAAGAGTCCTCAAAATATCGCCCGCCCCAATCCCGTTGACTGACCTGGAGCAATACGACCACGCCTACCTCCTCAACTCCCTGGTGGGCATGCGGCCCATCGTCACCGTGGGCGAGACCGCCTTCACCCCGGACGAGGACAGCTGCCGCGCCGTCTCCGAGCTGATTCTCCAGGACGGACCGCACGCCTGAGCAAAACCGAGCCGGACCGGGCGCAACGGGCCGGGAAAAGTCGGGAGAGAGGTCGGGTGATTTCGCCTCCGGCGGGCAAGGGGTTCACCCCCCTTGCATCCCCACTCTGCCCCTTGCGGGGCGATATTTTTGGTGGTCCTGCCGCAGGCACGCCCGGGTTCCCCAAGGGCGCGCCCTTGGGCCGCCGGAGGCGAAATCACCCGACAATACCGCCAACGAAAAAGAGCCCGTCACGCACTGTGACGGGCTCTTCGTATTTATTTCTTTTAGCGTCTAATAGCTGGGAATATCGTCCACTTTTTCCGTCAGCAGGAATTCGCCGCGTTCAATCCAGCTCTTGAGGGTATCGGCCACTTCAAGGGACATGGAGTAGCTGGTCAGGGGTACGGTGGAGGTTTTCTTGCCGTTGACCGTGATCTCGCCGCTGACGAGCTCCTCGAAGCTGACGCGGCCCAGCTGGCGGGGGATGCCGTTGGGGTAGTCGTAGCCGTAGTCCTTGACGGGCATGGAGATGTCCGCGTTGGACACGCCGGTGAAGAACGCCATCTCCTCGTTGAGCATGGGGATGGGAATGCCGACGCCCAGGGAGAGGGACACGCCGTAACCGAGCACGGACTGGGCCCGGACGTAGCGGGCGTCCATCTGCTTGAAGTCGCCCTTGAGCATCAGGGTTCCGGACGGATTTTCCGGTATGCCGCGTTCGTTGCGCTGGGGTTTTCTCACGTGCTGGGTTCCCTCGCCGATGACGTAGCCCATGCCGCCGCCAAGGAATATCCTGGTCCCCATGCCGATGGTCTTGAGGTAGGGATCGTTGAACAGCGGCGAGAGTTGTCCTGCGGTGGCGAAGTTTGCGTTGGCGCAGTTGGACTTGAGCGGTCCCATGTACGTGTAGATGGTGCGGCTGGTCAGGTTCACGGCGCAGTTGTAGTTCTGGTAGCAGTTGCGCGGGTTGAGCATGGTCGCGCTGGGCAGGTCGGCCAGGGTGACGTCCTTGTCCAGCTCGCGGCGGGGATAGCAGTCGGTGCCGTAGGCCTCGCCCCGCAGATGCACGGCCTTGCCGCGCAGGAGGTCTTCCATGACATGGGCTCCGCCATAGGCGAAGCGGCCGGGATGGACCTTGTTGAGCGGGTCGTCCTCGCTGGGTTCGGTACAGCCCAGATAGGCGTCCACCGCGGCGAGGCCGGAGTAGCAGGGCACGTTGTTGAGCCACAGCTTGGAGACCTTCATCACCGGCGGCTGCTGGCCGATGTTGAAGAGCAGCCCCGACGAGCACATGGGCGAAAAGGTCCCTGTGGTCACGACGTCCACTTCCTGGGCGGCGCGGACCTTGCCTTCCTTTCTGACGATCTCGACCATCTCGTGGGCGTTGACCACCACGGCCTTGCCCTTGCGGATGCGCTCGTTGATTTCCTTGATCGTCTAGTTCACCTGATGCTGGCCCATTGTCCCTCCAGATCTCGTTCAAATCAAATTTCACCGTGTTTTCAACAGGAATCGCATCATGTCCCAAAAATGTCGTTAAATCAACGGATATATCCCGTAAAACGGCCCATGAACCCTTGGCTTTAAGCGGTTTTTGCGGTATACAATCGAAGGAATTTGGGGATCCGTTAGCACTTCGGTTTTCTCTTTTTTTTATTTAGTTTTTACAGTCGGTTACAAAACAGCTTCGCAGAGCAAACGGTCATCGTGAAACACTCCCTTCGCCAACATCTTCTTCAGACCAATACCGATGACGATCTCAAGCGCTGGTTCGATCCTCTTCATCTGGCCTACGAAGAGGAAAACAAGTG
>CAMYLL010000067.1 GCA_947259235.1 uncultured Pseudodesulfovibrio sp.
GCATCAACCCGCCGTGCGCCAACATGTGCCCCTTCGGCGCGGCCGTGAAGCAGACCAACGGGCTGACCCGCATCAGCGACTCCCTGTGCATGGGCGGGGCAAAGTGCCGCAAGGTCTGCCCCTGGCATATCCCGCAGCGTCAGTCCGGCGTGGGGCTCTACCTCGACCTCATGCCCCGTTTCGCGGGCAACGGGGTGATGTACAAGTGCGACCGCTGTCATCAGCTTGTGGACAAGGGCGAGCTGCCCGCCTGCATCGCCGTCTGCCCGGAGGACGTCCAGGCCATCGGCCCGCGCCGGGAGATGGAGGCGAAGGCCCGGTCCCTGGCAAGGGAGATGAACGGGTTTATCTACGGGCTTGAGGAAAACGGTGGTACAAACACGCTCTATGTTTCGCCCGTTCCCTTTGGGCTACTGAACAAGGCCGTGGAAAAGGGCAAGGGCAAACCCCACTTCAAGCCCGTGGCCGATGTCATGGCCGACGAGACCAATCTGGCCACGGCCGCGTTGCTGGCTCCCGTGGCCGGAATCGCCGCCGGGTTCCTGGGGCTGGGTGCGAAACTGATGGGGAGCGGAGAATCCGCGCCCCGGGACAAGGAGGACGGCAATGAAAGCTAGACCGTATCCCGCATGGATCAGCCGGTTGTTCATCTTTTCCGTAGCCATGCTGGCGGCTACCGGCATGATGCAGATGCCCCTGGCGCACCGCTATTTCATCACCGAGATTCCGGGCATGGCCTGGACCGGCGATTTCTTCCTGGTTCATCGCCTGCACTACATCTTCGCGGCCCTGCTCCTGTTCGTCGTGGGGGTGGCGGCGGTCAACTGGCTCCTGGAATGGCGCGGCAAGCTCGCCCTGACGCCCCTCGGCGCGGTGCGGGCGGCCATGGTGGGCGGGCTCGTGGTCAGCGGCGGGTTGCGCGTGTATCGCAACCTGCCCGGCGTCACCCTGGACCCGCTGGTCGTGGTATCCATAGAATGGGTTCATCTGGTGCTCTTCATGACTCTGGGGGCGGTGGCCCTGCTCGCCCTCTTCAGGAGGGTATCCGCCTACGCGGTCAGGCGGTGACCTGCGCCGCACATCGTCCCGCAGAGGCGGGCGAAGGCGGTGTTTTATGGAACATCTCAAGAAAGAGCCCCCGGCGCAGTCTTCCTGCGCGGGGGCTCTTGTTGCGGCATGCATCCGCACCCATGCGGACAAGCTGCTAGCCGAGGGCCATGCCGGGGCGCATGACTTGCCCGGTCAGGTCGGTCTCGTAGCCGCCCAGGGCCTTGATCTTGGCCTTCACTCCGTCCTTGCGGATGATGGAGAGCAGGGTGCGTACCCGCTCGTCTTCCATGAATCGCGTGGGGATGACCAGGTCGTAGCGCTCGTGGGCCAGGGGCACGAAGTCCAGATCAAGGGCCTTTGACGCGGCAAAGATGCCAAGCCCGCAGGAGGCCGCTCCGGTGAGCACGTTGACGGCCACGGCCATGTGCGTGAATTCCTCGTTGTCGTAGCCCCGGACTGCCTGCGGTGCGATACCGGCGGTCTTGAGGTGATGGTCGAGGAGGATGCGCGTGCCCGCCCCGCGCTGGCGGTTGATGAAGAGCACGTCCTCGCGGGCCAGATCCTCCACTCCGCGGATGTTCAGGGGGTTGCCCTTGGCCACGATGAGCCCCTGGTGGCGGATGGCCAGGTTGATCACCGTGACGTCGATCCCCTTGAGGTAGCGGTCGATGAAGGGGAAGTTGAAGTCGCCGGTCTCCGGGTCGAAGAGATGCGCTCCGGCGAACAGGGCGGAGCCGGCCTTGAGCGCGCTCAGTCCGCCCATGCTCCCGGCGTGGCTTGAGACGAGCCGGAGTGGCTCGGAGAGGCCCATCAGCTCGTTGGCCAAAAGGTCGATGGTGTTGTCGTGGCTGCCCACGTGGACCAGTACCCGGTCGAGGTCCGCCATGGGTACGAGCAGTTCGGCCGTCAGGGACTGGCCCTCCTCGACGCCTTCTGATTCCTCCGGGACGTAGGCCACAGCCTGGGCCTTGGTCATGGTGGTGATCATGCCTGCGCCGCGCGCCAGCGGGGCGGCCACGATGCGGTCGCCGATGCGTCCGGCGGCCAGACGCAGCGCCTCGCGCATGCCGGGCTTGGAGGGCGTCTTGCGGGCCAGGACCACCTCGGCTGTGGTGCGCTCGGGGGGCGTCGCGCCCATGAGCCAGGAAAGAACCGGGGCGAGAATCTTCTCATGACAGACCACGGCGCTGACCGGATAGCCCGGCGCGCCCACCAGCAGTCGGCCCGGATAGCCGCTGCGTTCGTCGGTGACGGCCAGCAGGGTCGGCTTGCCGGGCATGACGGAGATGCCGTGCACCAGCACGCGGCCGATGGATTCGAAGACGCTCCTGGAGTAGTCCTTGCTGCCCGCGCTGGAGCCTGCGCCCACGATGACCGCGTGGTTGCCTGCGGCCAGCCCGTCGAGCACGGCCCGGCGCAGCGTGTCCTCATCGTCGGGCACGGGCGGGGTGTAACTCGCGTCGATGCCCCATGACCGGGCGTAGGCCATGAACACCTGGGAGTTGGACTCGATGACCTGTCCGGCGGTCGGCTCCGGCCTGGCGGTGAAGTCGAGCACCTCGTCGCCGGTGGGCAGGAACGCGGCCCTGACCCGTTCGCGCACCTCGACCTCGTAGATGCCCGCCGAGAGCAGGGCGCCGATGTCGCAGGGCGTGAGCTGGCGGAACTGGGAGATGAGCAGCTCCGTGGCCACGATGTCCTCGCCGATGCGGCGCACGTGCTGCCAGGGGAAGGCCGGAGCGTCGATGAGGACCGTGACCTCGTCCTTCTGGACCACGTTTTCGATCATGATCACGGCGTTCATGCCGTCGGGCAGCGGGTTGCCGGTGTTGACGAAGATGAAGCCGCTGCCGTGGTTCAGAGCCGTGGGCTCGTCCTCCCTGGCGGCAAAGGTGTCGTCGGCCCGTACGGCAATGCCGTCCATGGCGGCGGCGTGGAAGGTGGGCGAGGAATAGCGCGCAAAGATCGGTCCGGCGGTGACGCGGCCTGCGGCCAGATGCGTGGGCACGGTCTCGGTGCCGAGCAGGGCCATGCGGTCGAGCGCCGTCTTGGCGCGGTCCACAGCTTCCTCGGGCGGAATGGTTTCCAGGTATATGTTGCGTTTGGTCATGTGGAACTCCTGGTTGGGGTTCAGTATTGGAATTCGCCGTCCTTGTAGATGACCAGATCCTCGCCGCCTTTGAGGGTGGCGGTGACGGTCTTGCGTTCGGTGCTGACGAGGTCCCAGTGCAGGGCGGAGTCGTTGAAGCCGAGTTCGCGTTTTTTCTCGTCGTCCAGTGTGGACTGGTCGCCCGCGAAGGTGTCGGAATAGGACGCGCCCACGGCCACGTGGCAGTTGCCCTGGTCGCCGCCAAAGTTCTCGTCGAAGAGGGTGTTGGCCATGAAGGCCGTGATCTTGGAGAAGCGGCGGTCGGTCAGGGAGAATTCACCCAGCCTGTTGGCCCCTTCGTCCAGGGTCAGCTGCTTGGCCACGAACTCGTCGCCCACCTTTGCCTCAGTCTTGATCGCCACGCCTTTTTCAAAGGTCAGGCGCACGCCCTCCACATAGTTGCCGGAGCGGAAGGATGGCTGATCCGCGTAGTAGACGCCCTCCGTGCCGCGCCAGTCCGGGGAGAGGAATATCTCGAAGCTGGGGATGTTGTGGCCGGAGACGCCGAGCCAGCGGCGCTCCCTGCCCGGGACCACCACGAGGTCCGTGTTGTCCGAGGTGACGCGCAGATGCTCGATGGCAAGCCCGTTGAGCCATGCCTTGACCTTCTCGGCCTCGTTGAAGATCTCGGCCCATTTGGCGGGCGGGTCCTGATGGTCGAGGAATCAGGCGCGCACGACCTGGGCCTTGAACTCGTCCATGGACAGCCCGGCTGATTCGGCCAGGGCGGGGGTGGGATAGATGCACAGGGTCCAGCCGAAGTCGCCGGTCTGTTCACGTTTCTCCATGATATCGCGCATGAACTTGCGGGCCACGGCCGCCTGGCCTATCCGCTTGGGGTCCACGCCCTGGAGGTGGGTCAGGGAGGCCGGGGCGATGAGCGAAATGAGCCCGTTGAGGCTGCCCATCAGCTCCTTGTCGCCCGCAGGGACGGCCGTGAGCTGGGCCTCGCTGCCCTTGCCATAGAAGGACAGGTCCATGGCGGTGGTCATGTTCTGCCGGGCCACCGGGTTGAGCCCCTTCTCCATGAGCATGTCGAAGACGATTTCGGCAAGGGGCAGGGCGTCCGCGTCGAAGCGCAGCAGGATGGTGTCGCCGGGCGCGTATGGCTTGGTGCGTGCGGTGGAGAGTCCCCACCACAGGGTCTGGGCATATTTCTTCAATTCGTCGTTGGTGAACATATGAATCCTTGCGTCTGATTTGAGGGTTGTCGCCTGAGTATTGCTCAGCAGGATAAACGACTCGGGCGCGTACCACAACACCCGTGCTCCGGCCCCTGATTTGGCACCTGTGGCGAAATGGGCTTTCATGCCTTGACACGCCGCTGGCTTGAATATATCTGCAATTCGTGCCCGGCCTTTCGGGTCGGAAGCGTGCAACAACCTGTTGCGCCACAAGGCGGTCGGTGATACGACTGCCGGTGCAATAAACCAGTCCCGTGAGACGCGGGCATCCCAAATCATTCTGGAGGGAACAATGGGCTACACGATTACTATCGATCATGACAAATGTACCGGCGACGGTGAGTGCGTTGACGTCTGCCCCGTCGAAGTCTACGAGCTGCAGGACGGCAAGGCCGTGGCAGTGAACGAAGACGAGTGCCTCGGTTGTGAATCCTGCGTTGAGGTTTGCGAGTCCGACGCCATCACCATCGAAGAGAACTAGTCTCAGCTGTTTCATATGGTTCCGGGAGTGGCGGGTTACCGTTGCTCCCGTTCCATTTTCTGAGCGACAGGACGGGCGCGCATTCATTTTTTCATCCCCCCGGGCCGGATCCGGCCCGCTTTTCCCCGCCTGCGCGGTTGACGGCCCCGATTCGCGACTTATCTAACTGGGCATACCACCGCCGTGACCCCGGCAAGACACGTGGCCAGACGAGGAGCATAAAGAATGGCGATAGACTTTACTGAATATTTTAAGAGGTATGAAGCCATCGTCGCAGAGGTTGACGCGGTCTTCAACAAGTTCGAGACCGAGATGAGCGACCTGGTCAAGTGCGGCAAGGGGTGCAGTGATTGCTGCCATGCCCTGTTCGACATAACCCTGGCCGAAGCCATCTACATCAACCACAAGTTCAACGAAAAGTTTTCCGGCCTCGAACGGAGCACCGTTCTGGAAAGGGCGGATACCGCGGATCGCCAGATTCACAAGCTCAAACGCAAGGTCTACAAGGCCAGCCAGGAAGGCCGCCCGGCCGCCGAGATTCTCATGGAGGTCTCCAAGGCCCGCGTCCGCTGCCCCATGCTCGGCGACGACGATCTCTGCGCCATGTATGAGCACCGTCCCATCACCTGCCGTCTCTACGGCGTGCCCACGTCCATCGCGGGCGAGGCGCACACCTGCAATCAGGCGGGCTTCAAGGGCGGCGAAAAATACCCCACCGTGAATATGGACATCGTCCTCGACCGGCTCATAGGCATCGGCAGGGACATGCAAAAGGGCATCGGCAGCCGCTTCAAGGAGCTGGGCGAGATGCTCGTTCCCCTGTCCATGGCCCTGGTCACCGATTATGATGAAGACTACCTTGGCGTGCGCGAGCAGAAGGCTCCGGCCCCGGCGGACAAGCCTGCTGCCAAGCCCGCGCCTGTCGAGATAAAGGCTCCTGCCGCAGCAGACGCCTGTTCGTCCTGCAACGAGAGCAAGTCCGCCTGTGAATCATGTACGAGCAAGACCATCGTTCTCGGCGGAGATGGCGGGGAGTAGCCCATGTCGGAATCCAACAAGTACGAAGAAACGCTGTCGTCCGAGGAAGTCGAGGACCGCAAGAAATACATGTACGAGAAGATGGCCCCGCGCCGTCGCAAGTTCGTGGACCGCATGGGATACGAGAACTGGGACCCCTTTGCCGCTCCCTTCGATCCCATCGACATCCGGCGCGACAAGACCGGATATACCTCGGACCACCTGACCCAGCTGTTCATGAAGCATTGCGGAAAGAACGCCAATCAGGAATACATCGACGCGGTTAACGAGTTCAACGTCATGCTGGTGATGAACTTCGAGAAGGTCAGACCGGTCTTCGACTACTGCCTCTGGTACGCTGATCACTTGAAAAAACACGGTATCACCCCGTAATAATAAGGATAGGTCTCCATGGAAAGATTCGAAAACATCGACGACTACATTGCCGACCTCAAGGCCAAGCTGAAAAAAAACCCCCAGTGCGGCAACACCCATTACAATCTGGGTGTGGCATACCTTTCCCGGCGTGACTTCATGGAAGCCGAGCGGGAGTTTCTCGACGCGGTGGCCCATTCCCCGCGCATGGCCGAGGGATATGTCCAGCTGGGCGGCATCGCCCTGCAGCGCGGCGACCTGGAAGGCTGCCTGAGCTACAACGTCCAGGCCACCCAGCAGCGCCCGTTCTTCGCCGTGCCCTGGGGCAACATCGGTTTTGTCCAGCTCCAGCAGGGCGATACGGACAAGGCCCACAAATCGCTCAAGAAAGCCCTCAAGCTCGACCCGGAGTTCATCCAGGCCAAGGCCACCATGTCCAGCCTCTTCATCACCATCGGTGACTACGAGGAAGCGGACAAGATGCTCAAGACCATTCTGGACAAGTATCCCAATTTCGGTCCGGCCTGGAACAACAAGTCCATCATCCATGCCAACAGGAAGGAATGGGCCGATGCGGCCACCTGCATGGCCAAGGCCGAGGAAAACGGTTTTGACGTTCCCGAGGACTTCAAAAAGGAAGTCGAGGCCAACATCTAGCCGGACTCCCCTGTTGCGAACAGGGGGATTGTGCTTATACTAAAGGGGACCGCAGTCGGCGGTCCCCTTTTTTCATGGGGCGGGCGCGCCCCGACATTGACGCTACAGGAGATGTAATGTCCCGATTCCGCCAAGTGAAGCATGATCTCAGGTCCATCCTTGCCTCCGACGACTGGCGCATCCGCCTGGACGAGCTGGATTCGTGGCCTCCGGGCGTCCTTGTGCCGCCCCTGCTCTCGTTGCGTTTGGACCGCGACGAGGCTGTCCGCTGGCACTGTGTCGAGGCTTTCGGGCTGACGGCGTCGCGTCTGGCCGAGGCGTCCATGGAGAAAGCGCGAGTGCTCATGCGCACCTGCATGTGGTACATGAATGAGGAGTCGGGCAACCTGGGCTGGTCCATCCCGAACTTCATGGGCGAGGCCATGGCCAGGAACGAGAGGATCGCCAAGGAATTTCACAAGATACTCGTCTCGTACATCTTCTGTGATGAGGATTGCGACGGCAATTTTCTCGACCACCCGGAGCTGCGGCGCGATGTCTTCTGGGGGCTGGCCCGGCTGGCCGAGGCGCGGCCGGAGCTGGTGGCCCACGGCGAGCGGTTCCTGCTCGCCGGACTCAGCGACGACGATCCGTATAACCGCGCCTATGCCGCCCGGGTGCTTGGGTTCATCGGAGCGCAGGACGCGGCGGCCGCACTGGAAGAGCTGGCAAAGGACCGGACGCCCCTTCGGACCTTTTGGGACGGTGAGTTCATCGAGACGACGGTGGGCCAGATGGCCAGTGAGGCGCAGGCGGCCCTGGGCTGACGGCAGCGTTTCAAAGGAATGTCCACGGTAATAAAGGCCCGGCCCGCGAGATGGGCCGGGCCTTTGTTCTGCGGTCCGAAGCAGGAAGCCCGGTTCGCCCTACCAGCTGGGGCCCTTGGTCAGCAGGGCTTCAGCCTTGTGGGCGGGGACGGGCGGGGAGAAGTAGTAGCCCTGGAAAAACTCGCAGCCGAGGTTCGCCAGCAGGTCCTTTTGCGCACTCGTCTCCACACCTTCCGCCACCACCTGCTTGCCCAGGGCGTGGGCCAGGGAGATGATGGTGCGTACGATCTCCATGTTGTCCGGCTTGTCTTCCATTGTGCCGACAAACGACTGGTCGATCTTTATGAAATGGAACGGGAACTGGTGCAGGTGCGAGAGCGACGAATAGCCGGTTCCGAAATCGTCGATCATCAGCGAGACGCCCATGGCCTTGAGGTCCGTCAGCAGTTCGAAGGCGCTTCCGACGTTATTCATCAGGCCGGATTCCGTGACCTCGATCTTGACGCTGCTTGGGGGGATGCCCGTGCGCGACAGGATGTTCCTGATCTCGCCGCCCATGGTGGGGCGCGTGATCTGCACCACTGACATGTTCACCGAGATGGATAAGTCGCGGAAGTCCTCGAACATCTCCTGCCAGGTCCTGGTTTGCTTAAAGGCCGTCTCCAGCATCATGGCCCCCAGGGGCACGATGAGCCCTGTCTCCTCGGCGATGGGGATGAACCGGGCCGGGGAGACGATCCCCTGTTCCGGGTGGTTCCAGCGGACCAGGGCTTCAAACCCGGCTATTCGGCCGCTCTTCACAGAGACGATAGGCTGGTAGTACGGCTCGAATTCGTTGTGTTCCATACTCCTTTTCAGGTCGTTTTCCAGGCTGATGCGTTCCGTGGCGTTTACATGCATGCTCGGATTGAATTGTTCGGAGTGGCCCCGGCCCAATGCCTTGGCGTGATACATGGCTGTCTCGGCGTCACGCAGCAGGTCTTCGGCCTCGGCCGTCGATTCCGGCGCGTTGATGATGCCGATGCTTACGGAGATGAACAGGTCGTGTCCGTCCACCTCGAAGGGGCGCTGCAGATCGCCCTGAATCCGGTTGGCCACCTGGACCGCGTGCTCGGCATCATTGGTGGCAGGGAGCAACACCGTGAATTCGTCGCCGCCCATGCGGGCCAGGGTTTCGTCCGGGCCGAGCAGTTTTTTTATGCGCCAAGCGAATCTGGCCAACAGCTTGTCGCCCAGGCCGTGGCCCAGGCCATCGTTGATGTTGCGGAATCCGTCGAGATCAAGAAAGAGAACGGCAAAGGAAGTGGCACGTCGCCGGGCGCGACGCAGGGTTTGTTTGACGCGGTCAAGGAACAGGGCCTTGTTCGGCAGCCCGGTGAGGGCGTCGTGAAAGGCGTTGTGCAGCAGCTGTTCCTCCGCCCGGACGCGCTTGGTGATGTCGCTGGCGTACATGTGTACTGTTCTCTGCTCCACCAGGGGGTGGTAGGTCCAACTGTAGTGGTGGTTGCCCACGCGTGATTCTATGCCGTGACGGCTCGTGCCCGTGCTCAGGCAGGTGGTCACCAGTTCCGGGTGTCCCTCGGGCAGGAAGTTTTGATCAGGGGCCATGCCGGAGGTGTCAAAGACCTCGGTAGCCGCATTATTCATATAGAGGATGGAGCCGTCGGCGCCTGCGGAGAGAACCGGCGAGGGAGCTTCGCGTGGGAAGGCCGCCAGCCGTTCGATGGCTTTTTCCTTTTCCATGATCACGGTCAGGTCGGAGATCACCGCAAAGGCGCCGATGAGCTGATTGTCCAGGTCGTGGAGCGGCGCCACGTCCAAACGCACATGCAGGACCTTCCCGGTCTGTGTCCTGGTATCGTGCATCTCGTTGCTGATGGGCGCGCCCAGGCGCATGCACCGACCGGTGACGGTGTCGTGGTTCGGATCGTTGTAAAAGAATGTCGCCAGATCGAGGCCGATGCATTCCCCGGGCGTCTCCCCCCGCTCGTAAAGATCAAGGTAGGGCTGGTTGATGAACGTCAGCTGTTCGTCACGGTTCACGACGAAGCAGGGCACGGTCATGCCGTGCAGGATGCCGTTGAGGTAGCCGATCTTGTTCTTGAGCTCGGACACCATGGTCCCCGTGTCCGTCACCATGCTCCGCATGCGCGGGCCGAGATCGCTGCTGTCAGCCACGGCGTCCAGGTCTCCGCTCGTCACGCGCCGGGTGTATTCCACCACGGCGGTGACCGCCCGGTTGATGCTGCGGGCGGCCATGGCCATGAAGAAGACAGCGGCAAGCAGCCCGGTCAGGCCGAGGGCAAAGATGGCCAGTCGCTGGTTGCGGTAGGTCTCCATGCGCTTGACGATGATCGTGTCGAGTTCATTCATGCCCGCGTCGAAGAGCTGGGACCCGGCTCGACGCAACCTGCTTGCGGCGTTAAAGAGTTCCGCTTCGGCGGCATGTCCCTTGAGGGTTCGGTCTGTCGCCTCCAGCAACCGTTCGGCGGTTTCCTGGTAGCTGGAGAGG
>CAMYLL010000068.1 GCA_947259235.1 uncultured Pseudodesulfovibrio sp.
GCCAACAACAGAAGCAGCACCGTCAAAGGAACCGTATTACTCGTCAAGTGATCGATGCCGTTGTGCAGAAACGGCATGGTCGCGATGCCGGCCAAGCCCGGGATGCTGCCCAGCTCGGTGAAGCCGGGAACAGAGGCCACCTTCTCCCTGTCGTCTTCAGCCATGACCCCGAGCAGGGCGTAGTCCTCGCCGCCTAGGACAGCCATCTCCACGGGGTCGACGCCAGTGGCCAGCGCATAGGCTATGACGTTGCCATTGAGGATGTCGGTGGGGATGGTCAGCTCCGCGCCGAGGTCGGGCCCCAGGAAACGGGGAATATCCCGGGCCAGGCCGTCCGAGACGTCCATCAGCCCCTTGGCTCCGGCCGCGTTGAGCAAAGTGCCGATCAGGACCTTCGGCTTGGGGCGCAGATGGGCGAGGGCGGCGGCTGGGAATGCCTCGCGCCCCTTGGCGCCCAAGCTTTCAAGCACCATCAGCCCGGCCCGGGCCAGGCCCAGCTCGCCGACGGTGAAGAGAATATCGCCGGGAGCGCAGTTGCCGCGGCGCAGGAATCTGCCGCCGCTGCCGCCCACGCCGAAGATGGAGATGCTGACGCCGAGCTTGTCCGCCCGGCTCAGGTCGCCGCCCGTCAGGGCGAGGTCGGTCTGTCGCGCCAGCATGGACATGCCCTTGAAGAAGTCGTTCCAGAAGGCGTCATCCAGTTCAGGCGGAACCATCAGGTCCATGGTGAAGGCAAATGGCCTGGCTCCCATGGCCGCGATGTCGCTGATGTTCACGGCAAGCGCCTTGTAGCCGATGTCCTCGGCCGTGAAATAGTCGCGCCGGAAGTGGACGTCCTCCAGAAACAGGTCGGAGGAAACGCAGATATCCTTGCCGCCGGACAGTATTGCGCAGTCGTCTCCGCGTCCCAGCCGCAGGAACTCGTGGCTCATGGGGAAGTGTCGGTCGATGAGATCAAGGAAGTGTTGTTCGCTTTTCATGGGTGTCACTATATGGCTATGGTTAGAGCATTTCAAGATAATCGCCGATAATGGTCTTGATCCCGAAGCCGGGGAAATTCACCTTGTACTTATTTGGCTCCGGGCAGGCGATTATCTTGCCTTTGCCGAAGATCTTGTGGGTGCAAAATCCGAGCTGGGCGGGCGGTACTGTGCCTGGAGCCGGAGAGTCTGCGGACGCCCCTGCTGCCGTCCGGCTGGGAGCGGGTTCCCGATGGACAGGTTTCGTGTCCACCGGCCAGCGCTTCTCCAGGCCGCCGGAGTAGGATTCCTTGAGTGGCGTGAACACCCCTCCCGAGAGCTCCAGCACAAAGGGGCTTGGCAGTGTCGGGTCCGAGAGGCCGCTTTGTCGGTTGTAGACGGAGCTTGGCACGAAGAGTTTGAGACACTGCTTGGCCCGGGTGCAGGCCACGTACATGAGCCGCCGTTCCTCCTCCAGGTCTTCGGGCCGCTGCATGGCCTTGCGCGAGGGGAACCGGTCCTCCACCAGGTCGATGACAATGACCGCGCTCCATTCAAGTCCCTTGGCCGAATGAACCGTGGAGAGCACCACCGCGTTTTCCTTGCGTTTTTCCTCGTCCGGGTCGCCGTCGAGGCTCAAGTCGCCAAGGAGCTGGTCCATGTCCACATAGTTTTGGGCGATCTGGCTGAGCTGCTCCAGTCCGGCCTGCCGCTTGGGGTAGTCGTCGGGATATTTATCAATGAGCACGGGCTGGTAGAAGGCGAGGACGCGCTCCAGGACGGCAGAGGGCTTGGGCGGCATGTTTCGCAGGCCGTCCAGCTCGTTGAGCAGCTCGCGCAGGGATTCGTGCTTCCTGGTCACCGTGGCCATGTACTTGGCGTCGTTGGTGTGCATGGCCTTGTATATCTTGGCCACGGTCTTGGGGCCCACGCCCTTGACGTGCTCCAGGGCGCGCTGCCACGCCATCAGGTCGTGCGGGTTGACCACCAGCCTGAGGTAGGCCAGCACGTCCTTGATGTGCGCGGCTTCGTGGAAGCGGATGCCGCCGAACTTCTGATAGTCGACGCCCACGCGGGTAAGGGCGACCTCAAGTGGAAAGGATTGGTAGCCCGCGCGAAAGAGCACGGCCACGTCGTGCAGGCTGTACTTGCGCCCGAGTTCGAGAATCTGGTCCACCACCAGCCGGGCCTGTGTCTGGTCGCTCAGCGGATAGACCACCTCGGGCAGGGCGTCGCTCTTGAGGTCCGAGTAGAGGTGTTTGTCGAACCGGATGGTGGCCCCCTGGAGAATCTCGTTGGTCAGGTCGAGGATGGGCTGGACCGAGCGGTAATTCTTCTCCAGCCTGATGATCTTGGTTCCTTCGAAATTTTTAGGAAAATCAAGGATGTTGGCGACGTTTGCGCCCCGGAATGCATAGATGGACTGGGCATCGTCGCCCACGGCCATGACGTTGCCGCGCTTGCCTGCAAGGTGCTGGACTATGCGCGCCTGGACGAGGTTGGTGTCCTGGTATTCGTCCACCATGATGTAGCGGTAGCGGGCCTGGAGCTGGTTTCTCAGGGGCTCGTTCCTCGTCAGCAGTTCATCGAGGAGGAAGAGCAGGTCGTCGTAGTCCACCAGGGCGTGCTGGCGCTTGAAGGCCGCGTAGCCGGCGGCGATGGAGTTGAGATCGTCGAGGTAGGGGGTCAGGTGATAGGCCTCGCGCTCCATGATGGATTCGATGGGCAGCTCCTTGTTGCGGGACTTGGTTATCATGTCCAGCAGGGTGGCCTTCTTGGGATAGGAGCGGTCGCCCTTGCCCAGCGTGAGGGAGTCCTTGACGTCCTTGCACACGGATTCGCAGTCGGAGCGGTCCATCAGGGTGAAGCCGTTGTCGAACCCGAGGTCTGCGGCGTTGCGTCGCAGGGTGGCGTAGGCAAATGAATGGAATGTACCGCCGCTGGTACCGGTCAGCGGGTGGCCGAGAATGGTCCCGGCGCGGTTGAGCATCTCCTGTGCCGCCTTGCGGGTGAAGGTGAGCAGCAGTATCTGGGCCGGGTCGATCCCCTGGCGCACGAGGTGGGCCAGCCGGTAGACGATGGTCCGTGTCTTGCCAGAGCCTGCTCCCGCGATGACCAGCACAGGCCCTTCGGTGGTCAGTACCGCCTCGCGCTGGGCGTCGTTGAGTTCCGTCTCTATGTCCATGCTCATGATTTGTCGCCGTGTATGTTGAAGTATTCCAGAATTGTGGCTCCTGTATCGCGGATGCGCTCGGGGCGGAAGCCCCCGGAGTCGAAGAAGATGGCGCCGGATGCCGTGTGTGTGCCTGTGCGTCCGTACATGCCGAATATGTCGTCGCGGTCGAACTTCGCCTTGAGGTCGAAGCCGGGGCGAGCGAGGCAGACGAGGTCCGGCGCCTGATCGCAGGCGGTTCCGGGGTAGAGCTCCTCCCTGGTGAAAACGCGCTCCATGACCGGCTCGCCCTCAAAGGTCAGGGCGGCGAGGCCGTCACGGATGGCGGCCGCGATGGCGGGCTTGTCCGAGGCCTGGACGCGGCCCCGGGCAAAGTCCGTGGTGTGGATGTATATGCGGCCCGGGTCAAGGGCAAAGGCGGTGCTCTCCCCGCCGATGACTCCGGCATCCCATTCGTCCGTCGGGGCCCCCATGGGCTTGAGGTAGCCCTGGCGCTTCAGCCATGTGTTGACGCAGACCTCGGTCCGTGTCCGGGTGAAGCCGTGGTCGGCAAGGACCATCAGCCGCTTGGGCTGGGGCAGGGCGTCGTAGCGGGCCAGAAATTCCCCGAGGGCGTGGTCCCAGTCGGCCAGGAAGCGCATGCATTCCAGATGATGCGGGTGGCTGTCGTCAAGGACAGCGTCCATGAAAAAATGGAAGAGGCGGTCGGTCTCCGTGAAGACATGGACGAAAAGGTCCCAGGCCAGATCGGGCCAGAGCATGTCCAGAGCGGCCAGGCGCGAGGCCAGAGTCCGCCGCAGCTCGGCCATGAGGTGGGCCGGGTCGGACGCGCCCCGGTTGGTGTCCGCTTCCAGAACATAGCCCGCCTCGGCCAGCTTCCCGGCCAGGAAGGGCGGGTGGGCTGCCTTGTCCAGCTCGTGCGACACGAAGCCCGAGACGAGCATCCCGCGCAGGGGGCGGGCCGGATAGGTGTTGGGCAGGTTGATCACGCGGGATATCAGTCCTGCCTCGCCCAGCCGGTCGAAGATGGTCGGGCAGGCCACATGGCGGCTGTCTGTGATGCTCAGGGCGTAGGTTGCCGGGTCCATGCGCGAGAAGCCGAAGGTTCCGTGCTCCTCCGGCCCCTTGCCCGTGAAGAAGGAGGTCCAGTTGACCGGCGAAAGCTCGGGCAGCTCGGCCCGCACCGTGGCCGCGCCTTCCGCCAGCCGCCGGATGTTGGGCAGGGATGCACCCAGCTCCCGGGCCAGAGCCAGGGGCAGGCCGTCCAGCCCCAATACGACCATGCGCGGTCTTGGCCGAGGTGACGAGAGGAGGATGGCCATGACGCGCTACACCAGCTTTGCTTCGTATTTTTCGAGAAAGAACGAAGGGTTGTAGGAAAGCTTCGCCTTGCGAAGCCCTTCGTCGCCCAGGTCCTGCTCGCGGTTGACGTTGGTGTATTCCGCGGCGTCGTTTTCCAGGAACATCTGGTTGATGGCCTGATACACGCCCTTGTAGCGGATATCTCCTTTTTCGAAGTGGATGACGATGGAATCCTCGCACAGGGGTTCCGCCACGGTATAGGCGATGACCTTTCCGTCCACGCGCAGGGTCGCTCCCATGAGTCCCTTGATCTGGTCTATGTTGAGCAGCACCCGGGTGATGGCGTGATTTTCCGCCTTGAGCGTCTCGGAGGGGTTGTTTTCCTCATACCACTTGTACCATTCGTCCTGCATTTCCAGAACTTCTTCGACACATTCCGGGCCCATGGACTCGTATTGGTAGAGATAGTTCTTGGTAAACTGGTTGAGGAGGTTCTTTTTCTTGTGGAATTTCTTACCCGTGAGGCTGATGAGTTCCTCCACGGAGTAGATGTAGTCCCAGTGGTCACGGTTTTCCGTGATGATGATTTCGTCGCCGTAGGCCGCCTGCCAGAGTCTGGCCAGATCGTCCGGGACGCGGGTGAAGAGTCTGCTCTCGCGCATGGCGCAGCATTTGGCCCAGTCATACTTCTCCCATGGGCCCACCGGAGCCCAATACACGGTTTCAGGCTTTGTCTGGCGGATGAAGCACAGTTCCTTGTGAAAGGCCCATTCCAGGCCGTAGTGATCGGCCCAGCCGAAGATGTTTGCAAAGGAGAAGTCACTGGTCAGCAGCTGGGGGCAACCGGTCAGGGCCTTGTGGTATTCTTCCTGTCTATCGAGGCTGATGGGGGTGAATTCGAGTGTCATGAAAGGTCCTTTCCGGCATTGGCTCTGTTACGGTTCTTGATCATAGCGAAACGTTGCCAGTTTTTGAAGGTAAAGAAGTACAAAAGTGTCATGGATTGGACGATCTGGGAGCAGAACATGGCGATCCAGATGCCCTCGGCGCTGTCCATTATCTCGTGGCCCAGTACATAGGCCAGGGGGAGCCGCAGGAGCCATGTGGCCGAGCCCATGATGAGCATGTTGTAGAGGGTGGCTCCCGCGCCGTTGAAGGCTCCGGCCAGGATCATGCTGGTCAGGGTGAAGGGCACGGCGAGCATGTTCCACTTGAGGTAGCTGACGGCCTGGACGGCCACGGCACCGTCGCGGGTGAGCAGGTCCACCCAGGGGACGACGATCTGCCAGATCAGGACAGTGAAGAGGCAGATGGAGACCATGCCGAGGCCGAGGATGCGGAAGCCGAACCGCTTGGCCTCGTCGGGCCTTCGCGCGCCCAGATAATGGCCGACGAGAATGCTCGCCGTCATGTTGAAGGCCATGGCAGGCAGGAAAAGCAGCGCCTCGATGCGCAGGCCGATGGACATGCCCGCCAGGGCCACCACTTCGCCGTGGGGCAGGCTACCGGTGATGGCATAGAGCACCAGATAGCCGGATTGCCAGACGATCTGCATCAGCCCGGCAGGCCAGGCCACCTTGAAGAGATAGGGCGTGGCGCAACGCATCCAGCGCCAGGGGGCGAAGCTCGACGGCTTGAGCAGGTGTTTGCGCCAGAGAATGTAAAGGTTGAAGACCGCGCCCGCAGTCACCGAGCCGAAGGTGGCCCAGGCCAGTCCCTTGAACCCGAGGTTCGGCATGCCCCACCAGCCAAGGCCCAGGCCGAGGTCCAGAATGGTGTTCAGGACCGTGACCAGAACCATGCCGTAGAGGGGGAAGAGGACTTCCTGCCTGGCTCGGAAGATGGCGTTGGTGATGATCAGCATGTAGTAGGGCGGCAGGAGCAGCAGATAGACCTGGAGAAAGTATTCCGTGATGGGCTGGATGGGGTCCGGGACCTGGAGCGCGCTGACGAGCCACCCCTTGATGGGCAGGCCCAGGATGAGGAAGACCCCGCCGAGCACTCCGGCCAGGAGCAGACACAGACCGACATAGCGTTGAACGCGCTTGTACAGCCCGGCGCCCATGGACTGGCTGATTGCGGCCACCGCGCCGTTTGCCACGGCCATGGCCACCACGAGCAGGAAGAACAGGGACTGGGTGATGATGCCCAGGGACGCCTGGACGTCGCGGTTGATGTATCCGGCCACCCAGACATCGGCCAGGCCGATGAAGAAATGGAAGAGCATCATCAGCACCTGGGGCCAGGCGAGGTGCCAGATGGTGCGGTAGGGGGTCTCTTGTATTGCGTCTTGGGTGTCGAGCATCAAAAATTGCCTTTGCGGGGGGCTTGGTGGCGGCGGGCCATCGAAATATTATAGTGTCTTAAATCTGATTGCCAAGGGGCAGAGGGCGTATTTGTTCGATTCGCGGCCGATCTTTTTTCCTCGACGGCGGCGGGACGCGGGCGGGCTGGTTTTCGTGGCGGCCGCTCGACGTTCGGGGTGGAAAAGGGCGTACCGATCGGAGTTGAAAATCCGGTGATTCGGCGGAACTACCGCTTCCGCCTTAGTGCTGGTGGGGAATGTCGCCCACCTCGTGGACATGCGTATGGGTATGGGGGGTGAGGCGTCCCGGCTCGATGCGTCCGTTGCGCATGGCGATGAGGGTGTCCGTTGTGGCGGCAAGGAAGTCCGGCTCGTGGGAAACGACGAGGCGCGCCATGTCCAGCCCCTTGAGGATGGCTATGAGCCGGTCCTTGGCCTCGGGCGAGAGGCCGGTGGTGGGCTCGTCGAGCACCAGAACCTCGGGCTTCATGGCCAGGACCGTGGCCAGGGCTACCAGTTTCTTCTCTCCCCCCGAGAGGCGGTAGGGCACATAGTCCTCGAAACCGTCCAGCCCCACCTGATGCAGGGCTTCGGCCGCCCGCTGTCTGGCTTCGTCCGGCCCCAGCCCCTGGTTGAGCGGGCCGAAGGCCACGTCGTCGAGCACCGTGGGGCAGAAGAGCTGGTCGTCCGAGTGCTGGAAGAGGAACCCGATGCGCAGTCGCGCCTCGTCAAAGGAGTGACCGTCGCTCATGGTCCTGCCGAAGAGGCGGACCTCGCCGCGATCAGGCGTGATCAGCCCCATGAGGATGTGCAGCATGGTGGTCTTGCCTGCGCCGTTGGGGCCGAAGAGCCCCAGCTTTTCCCCTTCGTGCAGGTGAAATTCCAGCCCGGACAGGCATTTGTTGCGGTTGGGAAAGGCGTAATCGATGTCCGTGAGTTCTATGACGGCGTGGGTCATGCTGCCCCCCTGCGGGCGATTTCGAGCCACAGGATGGACGCGGCCAGCGCGGCGCATCCTGCGAGAAAGATGAAGTCCCTGGCGGTCGCTGCAAAGCGGGTCAGGGTGTAGAAGCGGCCTCTGAAACCTCGGCAGCGCATGGCGGCGTGGACGCGCTCGGCCCTGTCCCAGCTCTTGACCAGCAGCATGCCCACCAGCCAGGCAAAGGCCCTGTAGGTGTGCCGGTCGGTCCGGGGAGTGAAGCCGCGAGCGGCCATGGCCCGGCGCATCGTGAGGTATTCCTTGTGGATGACGAAAATATAGCGGTAGGTGAAGAGCAGGATATGGCAGAGCTTGCGCGGGACCTTGAGCTGTTGCATGGCCGGGCCGAGGTCCTGTACCGCGATGGTTGCCATGAGCGAGAGCAGGGTCAGGACGATGGCGTTTGACTTGAGCGTGATGAGCAGAGTGAGATCGATCCCCTGTCGCGTGGCGGTCAGTGGGCCGAACCTCAGCAGCTCATCGCCGGGGGTGGAAAAGGGCAGGAACAGCCACAGGAAGACGATGAACACGTTGACCATGGCCAGACGGCGCAACACGGCCCCAAAAGGCAGAGCGGCCAGTGCCACCAGGATCGCGCCACCGGCCAGGGCGGCCACGGCGGGCGCAGGGGAGCGCAGCAGTGCGGTGATCACCGTGATCATCACCGCGCACGCCAGCCGGACCCTGGGGTCCGTGGTGTGTATGAGGGAGTCGCCCCATGTGAAGGATTCGTCTATCGCCGCCACTTTCGCTCCATGAACGCCCTTGGTTTGGGTGCGTCGTTTTCAGGACACTTCGGCGTAGTACAAAGACGGTTTTCGTGCAACCACGAGCTTTCCGTGGAGCGCATGCGCGGTGCTCCCAATGCCTGATTCCCTTTTGTGATCATTCGGGCGCCAGGCCCAACTCGGGGGCGATGGACGTGACGGAATCGATGGCGATCTGGAGAAAAACGCCCAGCTCCAGGCCGATACGGTCGCATTCGCGGATGCAGTCCCTGTTGACGCTGGCCGCGAACGCCTTGTCCTTCATCTTTTTCTTCAGGCTTTTCGGCTGCATGCCGTCGATCTTTGTGGGGCGGACCAGGGCGCCTGCGTGGACCAGGCCGGTGACCGTCTCGCCGCAGCGCAGGGCAAAGTCCAGCTCGGACTGCGGGGCCTCGGCTCCGTTCATCTCCGCGGCGTGGCGGCGGATGGCGTCCAGGGCGTCGTCCGGGAGTTTGCCGCCCAGCATGTCGACGGTGTCCAGCCCGTGGCGGACGTGGTTTTCGCGGGTGGTGGCGTAGTCGAGGTCGTGCAGCAGTCCGGTCAGCCCCCACAGCTCCTCGTCCCGGCCCAGTGTGCGGGCCAGGCCACGCATGACCGCTTCGGATTCCAGGGCGTGGTGAATCAGATTGGTTTCGTCGTTCTTGGCCTTCAGAAGGGCCAGTCCGTCTTCGCGTGTGATCATGGCAGGCTCCGCGCTTTTTCTTAAAGTTAAACTTTAGGTTTAAGAAATATGTGTTTTAATTCAGGACTTTGAAAATGTTGGTCTGTATAATAGTCGTGTTTGGCTATGATGTACAGATACAGTGCTCGGGCCTGCGGAGCATGACAGAGGGTCAGTAGAGCCAGCAGGCGACCTGGACCCCGGGAGCGACTTCCTTGAGCTCGGGGCGGGCGTTGGGGCACTTGTCAAAGGCCTTGGGGCAGCGGGGGTGGAAGGGGCAGCCCGTGGGCGGGTTCATGGGGCTGGGCAGGTCGCCCGTCAGGGGGATGCGCTCCGGGCGGTGGGCGGGATCGGGTGTGAGCACGGCGGAGAGCAGGGCCTCGGTATACGGGTGTCGCGGCGCGGCGAACAGCTCCTGGCTGGGGGCCAGTTCCATGATCCGGCCCAGGTACATGACGGCCACCCGGTCGGCAATGTGGCTGACCACGGAGAGGTCGTGGGAGATGAAGACATAGGTCAGGCCGAATTGCTTCTGAAGGTTCTTCAGCAGGCGCAGAATCTGGGCCTGAACCGACACGTCCAGGGCGGATACGGGCTCGTCGCAGACGATGAGCTCCGGGTCCAGGGCCAGGGTCCGGGCCACGGCCACCCGCTGGCGCTGGCCGCCGGAGAATTCATGAGGGTAGCGCGAGGCATGCTCCGGGCGAAGACCGACAAGGCCCAGCAGCTCCTCGACACGGGCGTTCCGTTGGGCCCGGGTTCCCATGGAATGGATATCCAGCCCCTCGCGGATGATGGACCCTATCTTCTGGCGCGGATTGAGGGAGGAGTAAGGGTCCTGAAAAACCATCTGCATCTTGCGCCGCAGGGCTTTCTCGTTCCAGTCGGCCACCGTGCGGCCCTGGAAGACTATCTCGCCCGTTGTCAGACTGTCGAGGCCCATGATGCACTTGGCCAGAGTGGATTT
>CAMYLL010000069.1 GCA_947259235.1 uncultured Pseudodesulfovibrio sp.
ACGCGCCGTGGCCTGCCGTAATCGAGGATGGCCTCCAGGGCGGCGCGGATGGTGCGGCCCGAGTAGAGCACATCGTCCACCAGCACGATGGAGGCGTCCTCGATGTCGAACCCGATCTCGGAGCAGTTGATAGTGGGCGCCAGCTCAAGGTTGGTGGTCCAGTCGTCGCGGTAGAGGTTGATGTCAAGCTTGCCCAGGGGAATCTTGCGCCCCAGGCGCTCGTCCAGCCGTTTCTTGATCCGCTCGGCCAGATCCGCGCCCCGCCGCTGGATGCCGATGATGGCCAGCCGCTCGTCGTCGCCGCGACGCTCGTAGATTTCAAAGGCCAGACGCTCCAGGGTTCGATCCATTTCCCGGGCGTTTAAGATGGTGCCGCAATCTTTCATCTGATCTGCCTCGCTTGCCGTTGGGGACGTTTGCAACATCTGGAATTATCCCATCGACACCGGAGGGTCAACAGCCGCGCCAAGGCGACTGCCCTTTTTGCGTTTGACAAAGCGTATTATAGGCCTTACCTCTTCCTTTCCCGACCACAGAACAGGAGGCATCAATGCTTGAAGTGACAGAAGCCGCCAAGAAGCAGCTCCAGGGCTACTTCCAGGACAAGGAGCCCTCTCCGATCCGCGTGTACCTCGCGGCGGGGGGCTGAGCAGGCCCTCGCCTGACTCTGGCTCTGGATGAGCCTAGCGAAAAAGACGAAGTTTTCGAGACCGACGGATTCACCTTTTTGATCGAAAAAGGACTCATGGGCCAAACCGGCGCCGTGAAGATCGACATGACCTACTACGGTTTTGTCGTTGAGTCCGAAAAGCCCATCGGCGGCGGAGGCAGCTGCGATTCCGGCAGCTGCAGCAGCGGTTCCTGCTCCTGCTGACCTGACAGGCCGATCTTTGGCAAAACGGCGTCTCGTTTCGGGACGCCGTTTTTTTTGTCGCCTCGGGCTGGACAAGGAATAATTCCTACTTATATTTTCCCCTGCAACACAAAAACACAGGAGACGACATGATCAACGTAACCGAAACAGCACAACAGGAACTGACCACATACTTCGAAGGCAAGGCAAAAGAACCCATCCGTGTTCATCTGGCCGACGGCGGCTGCTCCGGCCCCCGCCTGTCCCTGGCCCTGGACGAGGTTCGCGACGGCGACAAGAGCGTCCAGCAGGGAGAGTTCACCTTCCTCATCCAGGAAGAGCTGGCCGAGGCCACCGGAAAGGTGACCATCGACATGACCCAGTACGGCTTTTCCGTGGAATCCGAGAACCCCGTGGGTGGTGGCGGCGGCTGCGGCTGTTCCTCCTCGGGCGGATGCTCCTCCGGCGGCTGCGGCTGCTAGCGGACGAAAACACGCATTCAGGCATAAGGCCGGCGGGACATATCCCGCCGGCCTTGTTTTTTGGTGCTGAAAAACGAAAGGCCCCCCGACAGCCTTGGACTCACATCGGGAGGACTGGAAAGGCGCAGGACAAACCAAAAGGGGCGGCGCTCCTGGCGCCGCCCCATCCGATGAGGACCGCAATCCCGACCAAAGCCGGGTGATTCAATCAAAAGTCCTTTCGTCGACGAGCTGTGGCGCGCCCGCCGGGATGGTCCCCGGCCTGACGACCTCGACAACGGGTCTGAGCTTCATGACAGCCTGGAAATCCTCAACAAACGCATTCGTATCAATTTCCAGATCTGCTTCGAGTAGCACGACGAGTACATCGCGTCCACCCGGATTCTTCACACGGATCTGCCATGCGCTTACATCGGGCTGCCTGGCACAGACCGTGGCGGCCTGGGCCGGATAGAGGAACTGCCCCTTGACCTTGGCGGTGTCGTCCGCGCGGCCCTTCCAGCCCGTGAGCTTGCGCGCCGTGCGGCCGCAGGCGCAGGGCGACAGATCGATGGACGACAGGTCGCCCGTGGCCAGCCGCACCAGGGGATAGTCCGTGAAAAACGGCGTGACCACCACCTCGCCCACCTCGCCCTCGGGCAGCGGCTCGCCCGTCACCGGGTCGCATATCTCCACATGCCGGAAGTTGGACAGGTGCATCCCGCCAAGCTCCATGCACTCGTAGGCGATGCACCCCACATCCGCCGTGCCGTACCCCTGGCGCACGGTGATGCCGAACATCTCCTCCACCTCGCGGCGCAGCCCCTCGGGCAGGGGTTCCGCCGCCACGTAGGCCTTCTTGAGTCGAAAATCCTTCCTGAGATCGAACCCGGCGGCCATGGCTTTCTCGCCGATGACCTTGAGATAGCTGGTCATGCCCACAAAGGCCGTCACGGGCAGGCCGGTCATGAACTCGATCTGCTTTTCCGTGTTGCCCGGCCCGGCGGGGATCACCGCGCAGCCGATGCCGCGCAGCGGCTGTTCGAGCATCAGCCCGGCAGGGGTCATGTGATAGGAAAAGGTCATCTGCGCCAGATCGCCGGGCCGAAATCCAGCGGCGAAGAACCCCTCGGTCCATGCCCAGTAGTCCGGGTCCGCGCCCTCGGGGTCAAAGATGGGCCCGGGTGACTGGTATATGCGTCCCAGCTGTCCCGGTTCGCAGTTGAGAAACCACCGCAGCCCATGCTCCGCCTGCAGCCCGATGATATCCCGCTTGCGCAGGGGCGGTATGCGGCCGTAGTCCTCGAAGCTCTTGAAATCCTTGGCGCAGGCTCCCAGCTTCTCCAGCCGGGCGCGAAACTCGCCCGAGGACAGCTCCGCTTCGAGCAGCACCTCGCGCACCGCCTTCCATTTGCGTTTCATCCGCTTCTCGCGCGGCTCGGTCTCGAATTCGTGGTAATAATGGGATGAATGCCTCCGGCGACAGCGAACCTCGTGACACGGGTTCTCTGGACTCTCCAAAACATGGTGTGGCCCCACCGCCAAACGAGGCGTCAGCAATCCTTGAAACCGCTGGCGGCGGAGATGGCCTGGATCAGCAAAAGTCACTTCATGCGTACGACAAAACCCGGAAAAGCTCTACCTTGTCTCTCAGTTGCACCGTCGATTTCACGCCTCGCCCCGGCCTGTCGGGACTCGCGAAAACGCCGAGCGCCCTTCCGCTAGCCGAGCCACCGCTTTCTTCTGCGGTAGTGCTTCACATCGCGGTAGCTGCGCCGGTCGCCGCCGTGGCCCATGCCGAGGTAGAACTCCTGCACGTCCGGGTTGCCCAGCAGGTCTGCGGCCTTCCCCTCCATGACCACGCGGCCGTTCTCCATGATGTATCCCCGTCCGGCAACGGACAGCGCGGCGCGGGCGTTCTGCTCAACGAGAAGCACGGTGACGCCTTCCACGGAGTTAATCCGCTTGACGATGTCGAAAATCTCCTCCACCAGGAGCGGGGCCAGCCCCAGGGACGGCTCGTCCAGGAGCAACAGCTGGGGCCGGGCCATGATGGCGCGGCCGATGGCGCACATCTGCTGCTCGCCGCCGGACATATAGCCCGCCAATTGCTTGCGGCGCTCCCTGAGGCGCGGGAAATAATCGTAGACTTTCTCCAGGCCCCCGGCGATCTCCGAGCGCGGACGGGTGAAGGCGCCGCAGCGCAGGTTCTCCTCCACGGTCAGGTCCTCGAAGATGCGCCGTCCCTCCATGACCTGGAAGATGCCCTTGCGCACGATCTTCTCCGGGATGAGGTGCTGGATCGGCTCCCCTTGATAGATGACGGAGCCATCGGTGACCTCGCCGTCCTCGCATTCGAGCAGACCGGAGATCGCCTTGAGCGTGGTGGACTTGCCCGCGCCGTTGGCCCCGAGCAGGGCCGTTATCTCTCCCTTGGGACAGGCCAGGGAAAGCCCCTTGAGGACAAGGACCACGTCGTTGTAGACCACTTCGAGATTTTCGACCTTGAGTACTTCGTTCACTGTGCTTCCGGCGTTCACTCTACCTCCGGCGGCCGGGGAACCCTCTGTGAAGGGGACCCAGGACTCTCCAAGACTCTATAAGGCCGGGGGAAGCCCCGCGTGCGGGACTTCCCCCGGATTCATCTCTCGTTTTAGTGGCCCAGCCATTCGGCGCGGCGTTCCAGGATCTCTTCCTTGACGAAGGTCAGCTTCCCGTCCTTGAAGGTATAGAGGAACACGGCCGTATTGGGCCTGTGGTCATCGGGGAAGAAGGAGATGAGCGGCGCGAGGCCCATGGGGTCGAAGTCGCGCAGGGTCTCCATGGAGGTCTTGATGGTCTCGCCGGTGACGGGACCGTTGGCCGCGGCGCGCTTCATCCCCTCGGCCATGGTCAGGACCGAGACGAAACCACGGGTGAAGTGGGTCATCTGCGGCTTGCCCTCGGTCAGCCTCTCGATGACCTTCATGCCGGGCACATCCATGCCGTAGACCGCGGCGGCCTGGTTGGAATAGGAGCCGTTCGCATCGGCCCCGGCCAGGATGGACAGGTTCTCATCCGAACCCCAGATGTTGGTGAAGAACACGGTGTCCATGCCGATGTTCTTGGCGGACTTGAGAATGACCGAGGTGGACGGGGTGGTCCCGCCGATCCAGCAGAAGTCCGGGGCCTTGTCCTTGAGGGGCAGCAGCTCGGTGGTGGCGTCGATGGCGTTGAGGGCGACGTTGACCTCGCCCACCACCTCGTAGCCCAGCTCCACGGCGTAGTCCTTGCCCGCCGGGATGGGGGCGAGGCCGTACGGATGGTCGGGATAGATGAAGGCGACCCTGGGGGCGCGCTCCTGCGTCCAGCCGGTGCGGAAGTACTTGAGCGCGGCGCGCAGCTGGGTGGAATAGTCCGCTGCGGTAAAGAAGTTGTAGGGCGCCTTCTTCGGGTCCGTCAGATGGGCCGAGTAGGACGCGGAAAAGTTGGGGATCATGTCCTTGGCCACGTTGCGGATCAGGGCCTCGGTCACGGCGGAGCCGTAGCCCTGGATGCAGACCACGTGATCGGTGTTGACCATCTTCTTGTAGAGCGAGAGCCCCTGCTGGACGTTGTAGGCCGTGTCCTGCAGGTCGAACTCAATCATGCGGCCGTCGATGCCGCCGCTTTCATTGACATACCTGACGCCCGCCTTGAGGCCTTCGGCATAGGGCGCCCCCACGGACGAGGTGGGGCCGGAAAGGTCGATGAGCCCGCCGACGCGGATCGGCCCGGCGTCGTCGGCTGCTTCCTGTGCACCGTTTTCAGCGGTTGCGGTTTGCGCCGGTTTGTCTTCCCCGCCTCCGCAGCCAAAGAGCATCAGCCCGGCGACGAGCGCGATGCAGACCACGGTTATGATTTTCGATACCCTCATGTCAGTCTCCTAAGGGATTGAAGGTTGTCGCGTCCCGCACCATCCCGGGCGGGACGCTTTCTCTATGTACACCCGCGCGGACGCGGGATTAATGGGCAAACGGATAGAGCTTCCAGTAGGCCTTGACCAGCCGCCAGCGATGGGCCAGCCCCTCCGGCTCGAAGATGAGGAAGAGGATGAGCACCAGCCCGAACACGCCCTCGCGCAGGGCCACGATGTACTGCGCGATGTCGGGAAAGAACGCGCCAAGGCTGTTCGCCAGGACGTTGAGCACCTCGGGCAGCAGGACGATGAAGACCGCCCCGAAGACCGAACCGATGACACTGCCCCGCCCTCCAATGATTATCATGGCCAGATAGGAGATGGACAGCCCTATGTTGAACTGCTCCGCGGAGATGTAGCCGGTATAATGCCCCCACAGCCCGCCCGCCACGCCTGCCAGGAACGAGCTGACGCCAAAGGCCACCAGCTTGTACCAGAACAGGTTCACTCCCACGATCTCGGCCGAGAGGTAGAAGTCGCGAATGGAGACGAAGGCCCGGCCATAGCGGGAGCGCATGATGTTCGAGACCATGAGCAGGGACGCCGCCGCGAAGAAGAGCAGCAGATAGTACATCCTTGCCTCGGAATCGAAGACGAAGCCCAGCACCTTGGGCGGTTCGAGGAGCAGCCCGTTGGAGCCGCCGGTGAGCACGCCGCCGTGCAGGAACACGTATTCGAGCACCAGCTGGGCGGCCAGGGTGGCGATGGCCAGATAGATACCCTTGAGCCGCAGGGACGGCACGCCGAAGACCATGCCCACCATGGCCGTGATCAGCCCGCCGGTGAGGATGGCCAGGGGGAACGGCACGCCATGCAGCGAGCACTGTCCCGCCGCATAGGCCCCCACGCCGATGAACGCGCCGTGGCCCAGCGAAATCTGGCCGCAGACGCCGGTGAGCAGGTTAAGGCCCACCGCGCCGATGACCGAGATGAAGATCAGGTTCCTGATCGAGGTCATGTGGATGTTGAGCGCCAGCGGGGCCGCCAGGAGGACGGCAAGGAGCAGGCCTATCATGAGCTTCTGGAACCCGCTCTGGAAGATCTGCGCCTCGCCGCGATAGGTGGTGAAGAAAAGACCGCATTTACCCTGCATGGCTAGACCCTCTCGATTTCCTTGGTCCCGAACAATCCGTAGGGCTTGATCATCAATATGACCACCAGGATGATGAAGGCCGCCACCTCGCGGAAGCCGCCCAGGCCGAACAGCTGCCGGGCCGCGCCGTCGCAGACGTTCTCAAGCACGCCGATGATCAGCCCGCCCAGGGCCGCGCCGAGCAGGGAATCGAGCCCGCCCAGGATGACCGCCGGGAAGACCTTGAGCCCGAGATGGCCGAGCTGGGAGTTGATGCCGTTGATGTTGCCCAGGATCACGCCGCCCACGGCGGACACGACGCAGGCGATGCACCAGCTCATGGCGAAGATGTTCTTGATGCCGATGCCCATGGACTGGGCGGCCTGCTGGTCGAAGGCCGTGGCGCGCATGGCGATGCCGGTGCGCGAGTATTTGAAAAAGACGGAGAAGATGGCGAAGAGCACCGCCGACAGGGCAAAGGCCGCCAGGTAGACCGGGGCCACGGGCAGCCCGGCGATGACCACCGGCTCAGTGGGCAGCACCTGGGGGTAGACCCTGATCTGCGTGCCCCAGAAGAGCTGCACCAGGGACTTGAGCACCGAGCTCATGCCCACGGTGACCATGATCACGGAGATGTGCTCCTCGCCGATGAGGGGCCGCAGCACCATGCGCTCGATGGCCAGCCCGAGCAGCACCGAGAAGGCCAGGGTCAGCAGGAATGCCCACAAAAACGGGATGTTGAACTGGACCGTGAGGGCAAAGCAGATGTACGCCCCGGCCATGACCAGCTCGCCCTGGGCGAAGTTGACCACCTTGGTGGCCTTGTAGATGACGACGAAACCGAGGGCCACCAGCGAATAGATGCCGCCGACCACCAGCCCGTTGATGAACAGTTGCAGATAATATTCCACTTACGCCTCCATGTCCTCTATGCGGATGTCGCCGCACATTTCGCGCACCCGGCCGTCCTGGTAGGTGATCTCGGTTTCCAGGGTCAGGGCGCAGGCGTCGGTGTACAGGGCCTCGATGAGGCCGCCGTAGCGTTCGCCAATGGTCTTGCGCCGGACCTTGCGGGTTCGCGTCAGCTCGCCGTCGTCGGCGTCCAGCTCCTTGTAGAGCAGGCAAAACCGCTGTATCCGGGTCTCGGGCGGCAGCATCTCGTTGGTCCGCGCCACCTCGTCGCGGATCATGGCGTAGACCTCGTCCTTGGCCGCCAGGTCCTGGTAGGTGGTGTAGGTGATCATCCGGCTCTCGGCCCAGTGGCCCACGATATCCATGTCGATGCACAGGATGGCGGTGATGAAGTCGCGCTCGTTGCCGATGATCACGGCCTCGCGCAGGTAGGGCGAAAACTTGACCTTGTTCTCCAGGAACTGGGGCGAGAAGCGGGTTCCGTCCGCCAGATGCATGACGTCCTTGAGCCGGTCGATGACCACCAACCGCCCGTTATCGTCGAAGTATCCCGCGTCGCCGGAGAGCAGCCAGCCGTCGCTCACCGTCTCGCGGGTGGCTTCCTCGTTCTTGTAGTAGCCCAGGAACACGGCCGGGCTGCGCGAGACGATCTCGCCCGCCTCGGTGATCCTCACCTCGGTTTCGGGAATGGGCGCGCCCACGGAGGTGAAGTCCACCTCCCCTTTCATGTGGATGCAGGAGATGCACGCTATCTCCGTCTGGCCGTAGAGCTGCTTGAGCTTGACGCCCAGGGCGTGGAAGAAGCGGAAGGTGTCCGGCCCCAGGGCCGCGCCGCCGGTGGTGGCGCTGCGCATGCGCGAGAAGCCGAGGCGGTCGCGCAGGGCGCGGAAGAGCCCCTGGTCGGCGATGAAGAACTTGAACCGAAGCCACGGGCCGGGCGTGCGCCCCTCGAACAGGGCGTCCGCATACTCGTAGCCGATGGGCAGCAGGCGGTTGTAGAGCATCCGCTTGAAGGGCGTGGTCTCCATGATGTCGCCGCGCACCTTGGCCGCGATGGACTCCCACACCCGGGGGGGCGAGAAAATCAGGTGCGGCCCTATCTCGCGCGAGTCCGCCCGGGCGGTGTCCGGCTCCTCGGGAAAGTTGACGCAAAACCCGAACATCAGGGCGGAGGCCACGGCCATCATCTGCTCGCCCATCCACGCCAGGGGCAGGAAGGAGACGAACTCGTCCGAGGGGTACTTGGGATCGGACAGGCCGAGGTTGTGGGCCATGGACAGGAGATTGACGTGGGAGAGCATGGCCAGCTTGGGCCGTCCCGTTGTGCCGGAGGTGGTGGCGATGATGGCCGGGTCGGCGGGCGCGGTCTCCCTGGCCCACAGGGAATAGCGGCCCACGGGGTCCTTGTGCTTTTCGCGGCCCAGTCGGCGCAGCCGCTTGAAGTCCTTGAGCCCGGGGACGTCGCTTTCGTAAGCGGCCAGCCCGCGCGTGTCGTGATAGATGATGTGTTCGAGATGGGGGAGCGAGTCCCTGAATGAGAGAATCTTGTCCACCTGCTCCTGGTCCTCGGCCACCACCAGGCGGCACTCGGTCAGGCTGAAGATGTACTCGATCTCATCGGCCGGGGAGTCCTGATAAAGCCCCAGGGCCATGCCGCCCAGCCCCTGGATGGCCAGCTCCGCCCATATCCACTCGGGCCGGTTGTCGCCGATGAGGATGACCACGTCACCCTTGCCCAACCCCAGGGAGTCGAGCCCGCAGGCGAACTCCGCCGTGATGCGCAGGTTCTCCCGCCATGAAACCGCTTGCCAGACGCCCCATTCCTTTTCGCGCAGGGCGGGCTTGTCGGGGCGTTCGCCCGCCTGCCTGACGAGCAGCTTCGGCAACGTTGTCTTGTAAGGCTTTGCCATGTGAATTCCGTTGTGTTCTGTATCGTCTTGACCCCCGGAGGGAGGGTCGGCCTTCCTGTCTATCTCCCGGTAAACGTCGCCTGCTCGGTCCCCAGGTAGGCGGCGATCACGGTTTTATCAGCCTGCACCTCGGCGGGCGTCCCCTCGGCCAGCTTGCTCCCGAAGTCGAGGACGATCACCTTGTCGGAGATGTCCATGACCACGCCCATGTCGTGCTCGACGAGCAGGACGGTGACGCCCCATTCCTCGGCAATGTCCAGGATATACCTGGCCATGTCCTCGGTCTCTTCGAGGTTCATTCCGGCCATGGGTTCGTCGAGCAATATGAGCTTTGGTTCGGCGGCGAGGGCTCGGCCGAGCTCCACCCTTTTCTGCACCCCGTAGGGAAGGCGTCCCGCGTGCTGGTGCCGGTAGGGCGAGAGGTTGAGGAAGTCGATCACGTCTTCCACGCGGCGGCGGTGCTTGTCTTCCTGCTTCACGGCGCTGCCCCAGTACATGATGGCGGAAAGCAATCCGTAGTCCATGCGGCTGTGGCGGCCAACCATGAGGTTGTCCAGGACCGAGAGCCCCTTGAACAGGGCGATGTTCTGGAAGGTGCGGGAGAGTCCCAGCTCCGTGCGCTTGTGCGCGGGCAGGGACAGCAGACATTCGCCGTCGAGCGAAATGGCGCATGGGCCGGAAGCGCCCCCGTCGGGGGTGTAGCGGCCGCTGATACAGTTGAGCATGGAGGTTTTCCCCGCACCGTTGGGACCGATCAGGGACGCGATGGTTCCCTGTTCGACGGTGAAGGATACTCCCATAAGGGCGGCAATGCCCTTGAACGTGAGAGTCACGTCGCAGACGTCAAGATAAGCCATAATCCTGCAATTATGGTATTAAGCGTACCCGGTGGGCACAACATTCAT
>CAMYLL010000070.1 GCA_947259235.1 uncultured Pseudodesulfovibrio sp.
CTGCCGCGGGAGACCGATCACAGGTCTTGAAAAGGCGTCTTTTGCTTACTTTTGGACGCCTTGGCCCAAAAGTAAGTCGCGACGGCAGGAGCGAAACCCTCCGGCAATCATCCCGCCGCAGGCGGCTTCCATTGTTTCTTCTTTACTCTTCTTTTACTCCCCCTTCCCGCCATACAACGCATAATACCCGCTGGGAACCACCACCAGGGTGAAGAGCGTCGAGGCCACGAGGCCGAAAATGAGCGCCCAGGCTAGGCCTGAAAAGATCGGGTCCAGGGTGATGGGCCACGCGCCCAGGGCCGTGGTCAGGGCCGTCAGCACGATGGGCCGCAGCCGCACCGCGCCGGACTGGACGATAGCCTCCTTGAGCGGCTTGCCCGCCCGCACCTCGGACTGGATGAACTCGATGAGCACCAGCGAGTTGCGGATGACGATGCCGCCCAGGGCGATCATCCCGATCATGGACGTGGCCGTGAAGAACACCGGGTCGCCAAAGCCGCCCACACTGCCCCCCGCCACCATGTTGAGCAGCCAGAATCCGGGCAGGATGCCCAGCAGCGTCAGGGGGATGGCGGACATGATCAGCAGCGGCATGAGAAAGGAGCCTGTCTCGGCCACCAGCAGGATGTATATGCCGATCATGGCCGCCGCGTTGGCGATGCCCAGGTCGCGGAAGACATCCAGGGTGATCTTCCACTCGCCCTCCCCGGCCCACTCGACCATGGTCCCCGGGGGCATGGGGTCGGCCTCCAGCCGCGCACCCAGGTCGAGCACGGCCTCGCCGGGCGGGATACCGGCAGCCTCGGCATAGACGTAGGCCACCCGCCGCAGATTCTTATGCTGAATGGGCTGGTCCACCGGGACCTTATGAAAGGACCCCAGCTCGGCCAGGGGGACCATGTTGCCGCCCGCGCTCTTCATGGTCAGCTCGCCCAGCCCGTCCGACCCGATGCGCAGGGACACGGGCAGGACCACGCGCACCGGCAGGGGCTGACGCTCGCCGGGAACATGCACGAAGGCCGGGGATGAGCCGCTCAGGGCCACCTTGAGCGTCTCCACCACGTCTGCGGCGCTGACCCCGTGCAGGGCCGCCTTTTCCTTGTCCAGCACGAAATCGAACATCATCCGGTCCGTTTCGGACGAGTCGTCCACGTCCACCACGCCCGGCTCGGTCTCCATCAGGCCGCGCACGTGCCGCGCCCCGTCGAGCAGAGCGTCATAGGGCATGGCCGGAGTGCCGTATATCTCGGCCGTCAGGGTGGAGAGCACGGGCGGGCCGGGCGGGGTCTCCACGAGCTTGAGCACCGCGCCGTGCCGCTTGGCGATGGCGTCCAGCCCGTTGCGCAGGCGCAGGCCGATGACGTGGCTCTGGTCATCGCGCTCGGACTTGTCGGCCAGGTTGATGCGGATGTCGCCGAGGTTGGCCTGGTCGCGCCAGTAGTAGTGGCGGACCATGCCGTTGAAGTCCATGGGCGAGGGCGAGCCCGCGTAGGTGACGTAGTTGGTCACCTCGGGCACGGTTTGCAGAAAATTCTCGAAATCGCGCAGGGTCCGGTCCGTGCGCTCCAGGGTCGTGCCCTCCGGCATGTCCACCAGCAGCTGCAGCTCGTTCTTGTTGTCAAAGGGCAGCATCTTGAGGGGGACCAGCCGCATGAGCACCAGCCCCACGCACAGCCCCAGCCCGGCCAGGATGCCCAGGAGCAGCAGCCACCGGTTGCGCGCCGGGCCAAGGAGCGGGGCCACCACGCGGGAATAGACGGCCAGCAGCCGCTTGTTCGGCCCGCTGTCGCCGCCTGCGGTCCCGGCCTGCGGCCCGGCCCCGGAATCCCCGCCGGACGCGGCGCTGGCGGTTACGCTCCGGCCCCGCCGGTTGCGCAGCAGCAGATAGGCCATCCACGGGACCACGGTCAGGGCGGCCACGGTGGAAAAGGTCACGGTCAGCGGCACGTTGGCGGCCATGGGCGCCATGTACGGCCCCATCATGCCGGTGATGAAGAAGAGCGGGGTAAAGGACACGATGATGGCCAGAGTGGACATGATCACCGGCGGCAGGACCTCCTGCACGGCGTCCAGGGTGGCGTCCAGGGGGGATTTCAACCCCATGCGGATGTGCCGCTGGATGTTGTCCACGTTGGTGATGGGGTCGTCCACCACCAGCCCGAGCGAGAGGATGAGGGCAAACAGGGTGACGCGGTTGATGGTGTAGCCGAAGAGATGGTTGACGAACAGGGCCAGGGAAAAACTGATGGGCACGGCCAGGGCCACCACCAGGGCCTCGCGCCAGCCCAGGGTGAACACGAGCAGGGCCACCACGGTGACGATGGCGAAAAGCAGGGAGGTGAGCAGGTCGTTGACCTTGGTCTGGGCTGTTTCGCCGTAGTTCCTGGTGACCGTGACGGCCACACCCTGGGGCAGCACCTCGCGCTTGAGGGACTCCACCTTGGCCAGGATGGCGTCGGCCACGGCCACGGCGTTGACGCCCTTCTTCTTGGCCAGGGCCAGGGTCACGGCCGGACGCGACGGCTCGGCCGCGTCCCGCCCGATGGCGCTCAGGTAGACGTCGGAGAAGCCGATGCGCGAGTAGTCGCCCGGTTCCTCGGGGCCGTCGATGATGTCCGCCACGTCGCGCAAGTAGACCGGCTTGCCGTCAAAGACGCCCACCACCAGCCCGGCCGCGTCGTCGGCAGAGAGCAGGAAGGACTGGCTGACCACGCGGGTCTGGACGTTTGCGCCGACCACGTCGCCCGCGGTCAGGGAGCGGTCCGCCCCGCGCAGGGCGCGCTGCACCTCCATGGCGGAGATGTTGAAGCCCGTCAGCCTGTCCGGCCGGATCTCCACGCGCACCTCGCGGCTGCGGCCGGAATGCAGGCTGATGCGCGAGACGTCGGGCACCTCGGCCAGCCGCTGGAACATCTCCTCGGCGATGCGCCGCAGGTCGAAGTCCGTATAGCGGGACTCGAAGCCGTGGTCCGCGTGGACCGTCAGGTTGACGATGGGAACGTCGTCTATCTCAACGGGCTTGATCACCCAGCCCGAGACGATGGCCGGAGCCAGGTCCACGTTCTTGGCGATCATGTTGTGGAGTTTGATCAGGGAATCCTCGCGGTCCTCGCCCACGAAGAAGCGCACGGTGACGGCGGCCATGTCCTTGCGCGAGACGGAATAGACGTACTCCACCCCGTCGATCTGCCACAGCAGCCGCTCAAGGGGCGTGGTCACGAGCTTTTCCACCTCGTCGGCGGACGCGCCCGGGACCTGGACCACCACGTCGGCCATGGGCACGACGATCTGCGGCTCCTCCTCGCGCGGGGTGATCGTGATGGCCGCCGCGCCCATGACCAGCGCGGCCAGGGCCAGGATGATGGACATCCGCGACGTCAGGAAATATCTGACGATGGAGGCGATGACGCCCGGCCGGGCGGTGTCCGGGGCCATTATTTGGCCTCCCCGACCGCGACGCCCAGGCCCACGGTCTCGCCGCCGGACAGGCCGGAGATGATCTCGACCCGGTCGCCCACGGCCTCGCCCGTGCGCACGTACACGGGCTGCCAGCTCTCCTGCGTACGGACCATGACCGTATCGAGCTGGCCCACCCTGATCACGGCCCGCTCGGGCACGAGCACGGCCTCGCGCTCGCCCAGGGGGACCAGCAGCCGTCCGAACATCCCCGGGTACAGCCCGGCCACCTCGGGCAGTCGCGCCTTGACCAGGAAGGACCGCGTCACCGGATCGGCCAGGGGCTCCATCTCGTCCACCGTGGCCGTCAGCGAGCCGCCCGTGCCCAGGGCCGAGACAACGACCTGCACGGTGTCGCCCACGTGCACCCGGCCGATGAGCCCCTCGCGGACCATGGCCTCAAGACGCAGGCTGGTCCCGGTCTGGAGCACCAGGAGTTTCTTGCCCGGAAAGGCGAGATCCCCCGGCTCCACCAGCCGTTTGGCCACCTCGCCCGTCTCGCGGGCCAGGATGGTGGTATAGTCCAGGCCCACCTCGGCCTCCTGGATCACCTTGTCCGCCTCGCGGCCGCGCGCCTGGGCCGCCACCACGCCCTGCTCGGCCTGGCTCAGGGCGGCCTTGGCCTGAAGGTAGGCGGACTCGGCCTGCTCCACTTCCTCGGCGGTGACCACGCGCTGCTCGCCCAGTTGTTTCATGCGCCGATAGGTGGACTCGGCCTTGGCAAAGGACGCCTTGGCCGAGCTGAGGAAATCACGCGCCTGTGATGTCATGCTGGTGGCGGTCTGCCGGGCCTGCCGGGCCTGCTCCAGCCGAGCCTGGGTGGCGCGGCTGTCCAGGACCACCAGCGTGTCGCCGTCCGCCACCTTGTCGCCCGGGCGCACCAGCACCTGGAGCACCCGGCCGGTGACCTGGGCCTCGACGCTGATGTCCGTGCGCGCCTGGACAGTCCCCACCGCCTCGTGCAGCCGGGGCAGGCTGACGCGCTCGGCCACGGCCGTGGTCTCGGGCGTGTAGCCGGTCCGGCTCCCGGCGACAGGCGCGGGGTCGGAGCCGCAGGCGGCCAGCAGGCAGCCCGCCATGACAAGGGAACATATGATGATGGATATTTTGTGCATGTCCCACCCATACCATGGGTTTGAGACTCTTCGCCAGAGCTGAATGGCCGTGAGCCAAGCTCGTCGCAAGGATGGAAAAGAGGAAGGGGAATCGAACGTACAATAAAGGAGCAGTGCGCTGGCCGGTTTGCCCGGCGGGCCTCCGACCGGGTTACGTTCCGGTCCGGGGGATCATGCGCACTGCTGTCTGCTTTGGCAGGTGAGCGACTCGTCTCGCTGATTTATGGCTTTTCCGGGTTTTATCGCCTGCACCCTCCGTTGGGGTTTGTTCCGTCTATCTCATGGGCCGGTACACCCGGACCGCCCTTGTACTTATAAGATAAGCATCCGCGCGGCGTTGTAAAGGGGGCAGGCAACGCGGGCGGCGGTGCGACGGCACGGCGAAAACAACGAGGCGGGACGCGCCCGGGCGGACAAGGTGAAGCGGGAGAGGGGATGAACGGCCCGGCTCGGCGGGCGGGGAAGGAGGCTCGGGGCGGAGGACAAGGAAAGTGCGCCTTTCCGGGTTACCCGGGTGTGTCTGGACAGTCATTTCTAAATTTTGCTGTATGACTACCTGACACGGTTGGTTTGGCGCACGGCTCTTTTTCTAGAGACGGGGCGACTCGATTCGCCACATGTGTTCAAGAAGAAATCGATGTCTATTTTCCACCATCCTCCGTTGTCGTTATTTCCGTCTCCCTCGCTCACTGAGGGGGCCTCTGCCGTTGATTCAAATATAAGCCCGACCGAAAACGCATGCAAGGGGTTTCAGCGTCTCAACCGGCAGGTTGAACGCAACCAACGGACACCAATGAAGATAAAAATGAAAATAATCGGACGGGGGAATCATATCACCGGGCGGGGACATGAAAAAGAGAGAACACTCAATCATAACACCTTATTGCGGACAAAAACAAAAGGCAAGAACAAAGAGTGGAATGACTGTTTTTTCGCCTCTGAGCCCTCGTTGACGGAGCGACGAACGCGAACGACGAACGCACACGACGAACGCACACGAAGGTCGCGGCCCGAGAACAAGGCCGAAGCCGTGGTCAGAGGCCATGACGATAACACGCCATGCGAAGCGAAATGAATCGGGAGAAGAACCGAACCGGGCACGGAGCGTACCCGGTTCGCCTAGTCGTCCTCGAAGGGGTCGCTGATGAGATCGGCCACGCGGGCCGGGTCCAGGCCGTGCAGCCCTTCGCCCTGGAGCGACAGCTCGCTGCTCAACCCCATGAGGCTCATCTCGGCCTCCAGCGCGTCGCGGCGTCCGCCGTTGCGCTCCACCACGTTCAGCCCCTCGTCCAGCCCGGCGGCGCGCCTGCCGCCGCGCTCGCGCAGCTCCTGAACCTTCTTGCTGAGTTGGTCTATGCGGGGTTCAAGCCCCTGAAACCGTTCGATACCAGGCATTTTTGTCCCTCCTTGCAAAGTGAAGGGACATACAGCAAGAGCCGTGCGCGTTGCTGTTTGTATCATTATATCAAGCTTTTATAAAAAAGACCGTTTAGAGATCAGGCAGGATTTTCCGGCTCGTGACCGGGCAGGCCCGCCAGAAAGGCGGCCAGCGCGTCCGCATAGCCTTGGCCCATGAGCAGATAGCCGCCGTTGTGGCCGCCGCGCATCTCCACAAAGGTCTTTGGCCCGCCATAGCCCTGGTACAGGGCGCGCCCCAGCTCATAGGGGACCACCTCGTCCTCCGGGGAATGGGCAAAGAGCACGGGGGCGCGCACTCCGGCCAGGGCCGCCGCCGAGTCATAGCGAAAGCGGATCAGCAGCCTGACCGGCAGCCAGGGGTAGAGGCGCGCCGCCATGTCCGCCACCGAGGTGAAGGTGGATTCGAGAATCACGCCGCCCGGGGAGACGCCCTCTGCCGCCAGGTCGGCGGCCAGCCGCGCGGCCACCCCGCCGCCCAGGGAGCGGCCGAAGACGATCACCGATTCCGGGGCTGTTCCTGCCCGGACCAGCCAGTCCCATGCGGCGCGGGCGTCGCTGCGCGTGGCGGTCTCGGACGGCTCGCCCCGGCTCCTGCCGTAGCCGGAATAGTCATAGACGAGGACCGACAGCCCGAGGTCGTGAAATATGCGCAGCGATTCGAGCCTGTGGGAGACGTTGCCCCCGTTGCCGTGGGAAAAGAGCAGGGTGAACCGGGCTCCCTCGCAGGGAATCCACCAGGCGTGCAGACGCGTGCCCAGTCCGTTGACCAGCTCCACGTCCTCATGGTCGAGACCGACCTCGGCCGGAGTGGCGGCCACGGTCCGGGTGGGACGATAGAGCAGCCTGCGCTGGGACAGAGAGACCCAGGCCGCCACGCAGAGATAGGCCGCCGCCAGCAGGGCAAAAACCTTGATCATGAGCGTCATGGGCACAGCATACACGGGAGAGGCGACGGTGTGTACCTTTTGTCCGGCCACTTTTCCATTGTCCATCCTCCCAAATCATGTATTGTGGAAAGGATTCATACCCTTTAGCCAAAATGGTACATAACAGCATATGAAAAGAATCGCACCGCTCCTCCAGGACGCCTTTGAATACTCCAACGAGGGCGTCTGCCTCGTCTCCGCCGAGGGGCTCTTCCTCATGGTCAACCGCCAGCTGTGCCGCTACCTGGGCTACAGCGAGGAGGAGCTTGTGGGCCGCTCCTTCGCCACTTTCACCCATCCCGACGACATGAACGTCGGCGGGGACCAGGTCCGGGCGATGCTCGCAGGCGACAGGGACAACGCCAAGTTCGAGAAGCGCTACCTGACCAAATCCGGCCAGCCCATGCACGCCCTGGTCTCGTCGAACCTCAAGCGAGACGACACGGGCGAGCCCCAGTATTTCATCACCCACATCCTCGACATCTCTGATCGGGTCCGGGCCGAGGAGCAGTTCACCCAGATGTTCAACTCCATGCTCGACGGCTACGCCCTGCACGAAATCATCGTGAACGACAACGGCGACCCGGTGGACTATCGTTTCCTGCGGGTCAACCCGAGCTTCGAGAAGATGACGGGCCTCTCGGCCCACGACGTGGCGGGCAAGACCATCCTGGAGCTGCTGCCCGGCACGGAAAAGCTCTGGATCGAACGATACGGCAAGGTGGCGCTGACCGGCGAACCCACCTCCTTCGAGGCTTACAGCAGAGAGGTCGGGCGACATTTCATGGTCTCGGCCCATTCCCCTGCCCCGGGCCAGTTTGCCTGTTCCTTTACCGACATCACCGACCGGCTCGCCATCGAGGACGATCTGCGCACGGCCAAGGAGACGGCCGAAGACGCCTCGCGGGCCAAGACCGAGTTCCTGGCCAACATGAGCCACGAGATCAGGACCCCTCTCAACGGCGTCCTCGGCATGCTCCAGCTGGTGCAGACCACCCCCCTCAATGACGAGCAGGCGGAATACGTGGCCATCGGCATCCGCTCGGCCCACAGCCTGCTGCGCATCCTGGCCGACATCCTCGATCTTTCCAGAGTCGAGGCGGGCAAGCTGGAGATAGTGGACGAGGAGTTCGCCCTGGACGAGGTCGTCAGCCCGGTGCTGGAAGCCTTTGCCGGCGACATGTCGGACAAGAAGGTTGACCTGCGCTGGAAGCCGGACCCCGGGCTGCCGGAGCGCTTTGTCGGCGATCCGGTCAGACTGCGCCAGATTCTCTACAACCTGGTGGGCAACGCCGTGAAGTTCACCCCGGAAGGCTCGGTGGAGCTTGGGGTCTACCCGCTCCCGGTCATGGCCCCGGACGGCAGACAGCGCGTCCACTTCACGGTCACCGACACGGGCATAGGCATCGCCGACGATGCCCTGGGGTGCATCTTCGAGAGCTTCACCCAGGCGGACAGCTCAACCACCCGCAAGTACGGCGGGACGGGTCTCGGGCTGGGCATGGTCAAGCGGCTGGTTGGCCTCATGGGCGGCACTATCCAGGTCGTCAGCGAGCCGGGCCGGGGCTCGCAGATACACTTCACCATCCCCCTGCGCCCGGTGCGCCACCCCGCCGATGTCGATGCCGCCGAGCCTCCCGCCCTCCTGACCGAACGCATCAGGGTGCTCCTGGTGGAGGATGACCCGGTGAACAGCTACGCAGCGGCCCTTTTGCTGAAGAAACACGGCATGGAAGTGGAGACGGCGGCCAACGGCATAGAGGCCTTGAACCAGCTCGCGGTCAATGCCTTCGACTTCGTGCTCATGGATATCCAGATGCCCGTTATGAGCGGCCTGGAGGCCACCCGCAGAATCCGCACGGATCCCGCCTTCGACCGGATCAGGGATATCCCGGTCATCGCCCTGACGGCCCACGCCATGAGCGGCGACCGCGAGCGGTTCCTGGAGGCGGGCATGACCGGCTATCTGTCCAAACCGGTTGACATGGGCGACCTCCTCGACACCATCCGCACCATGCACGGCTAGCCTCCCGCGCCGCACCCGCCGCGCAGAGCCTTCCCATTGCGGCCGTCATGCCGTATCCTGTGCCCATGGACATATCTGGCATCATCCTCGCCGGAGGACTGGGAACCCGCATGGGCAACGTCAGGAAGGCGTTTCTTCACATCGGCGGCAGGACCATCCTCGACCGGCTGCTGGCCGTCTATCGGCCGATCTTTACCCGTGTGATCATAGCCGCCCGTGAGGCAGGGGAATTCGCGGCCCACGGCCTGCCCGTGGCCCTGGACAGGTTCGACGCCCGCAGCTCGCTCACGGGCATCCACGCGGGGCTGGAGACCATGGAGACCAGCCACGGCTTCTTCTCGGCCTGCGACGCGCCGTTTCTGCAGGGTGGATTGGTAACACGGCTGCTGGAACATGCCGCCCCGGACCTCGACGTGGTCATTCCCCTCAAGGAGGACGGCTACCGCGAGCCGCTCACCGCCGTCTATTCCAAGCGCTGCCTCCCTTTCATCCGGAAGCAGCTTGAAGGCGGGAACTACAGGATCATCGACTTCTTCGACCATGTACGGGTCAGGGAAGTACCCGTGGCCGAGCTCAGGCCGGGCGACCCGGACCTCGTCTCATTCTTCAACGTCAACCGTCCCGAGAACCTGGCCGAGGCGCAAAGACTGGCCGACGAGCGCGGGCTCTAGCCCGCCTCAGTCGTCGCTGCGCGACCACATGCCGTCCTGCACCCACCCCTTGTAGCGGCGGGCGATCCAGGCGGCCACTCCGGCCGCGTCGTCCAGGCCGTAGACAGGCACGCCCGGGTCCAGCGCGGCATCGGTGACCATGGCCACCACCCTTTTTCCCTCGACGTTGTGGCGGCCGCACAGGGGCTCGTGATGGGCCTGCGAGCGGTGGACCTCGATCTTGGGCATGTCCGAGCGGTAGTACCCCTCGGCCAGGACAAGGTCCCTGTCCGCAAAGAACGATTCAACCAGTTCCGGCAGCCACA